>JAGWRL010000271.1 GCA_028876585.1 Pseudomonadota bacterium
CAGCGCGTCGTCGAGGCCGCCGAGCAGCGTCGCCAACCGCCCGGTCGCGCCGCCCTCGGCGACATGGGTGTCAAAACCCTCGAAGGCGAGCGCGGCGATGCGCGGCCCCGCCGGCGCCGCCATCAGCCGCGCCGCCCCGCGCGCGGCGCCGCGCATCTGCGCCACCACGTCGCCGCCCCCCTTCAACCCGTCCATATCGCCGCCGCGCACCTGCCGTTCGGCGTCGAATCCCTCGCGCAGCGCCAGCGCCAGCGCCGGGTCGGCATGGTCGTATAGCTTGGCCAGCCGGGACAGCAGATCGTCGCCGGGCGGCGGCAGATCGGCCGGCGCCCAGCCGAGCACGGGTTCGCGGCCGCGCAAGACCAGCGGCGGCAGATAGCCGACCGCGAACGCCGGCCCTTGCGCGCGCTGCGCAACCGCGAGCGAGCCGACCGCCCGGTTGAGCCAGCCGCTCTGCGTCAGGCCGGGGCCGGGCATCCCGCTTTCCAGCACGTCCTGCCCGTCGAAATGCGAGCGCTCGCGATAGTTGGTGGCGCAGGCGTGCACGATCAGCGCCTTCTTCGCAGCGTAGAGGCGGCCGAACGTTTTCATCGCCGGGTTGAGGCCGAAGAAGCCGTCGAGCGGCAGCGCCGGATGCGCGCCGTCGCGCGACAGCGCCAGTTCGCGATGCAGGCCGGCATAATCGGGATCGCCGAGCGGGCCGACGGCCGACAGGCCGTCCATCGCCCCGCGCAAAATGATCACGATCAGCCGCGGATCGCGCGAAGAGGCGCTCGCCCAGCGCGGCAGATTGGCGGCGGCGGCCATCGCGGCGGCGGCGCCGACGAGGCCGCGACGGGTGAAGCGCGCCATGCTCATCTCCGCTGGAAATCGGGCGAAAGGATCATCAGCGCATAGGCCTGCGCCCGCGTCTCCGCGTGCAGCACCGTCTCGCGCGTCATGTCGGCCGCGTCGGGCAGCACGCGGGCCAGCAGTTCGCGAGGGGCCGGCGCGTCCTTGGCGATGCGCCCGAGGCCGGCCGCGACCTGCACCCGCGTCTTGATCCCTTCGGGCGAGGCCCAGGCGTCGGCGGCGTCGGGAAAGCCGTTGGGGCCGCCGGGGCTCCACAGCGGCATCCCCAGCAGCGTCATCGACGAGAGAATGCGATTGGGCTGCGACGGGTCGAGCCCGAGCGCCCGCCAGCTTGCGATCATCATCTGCCAGGGATCGCGCATTTTTGTCGCCGGCGCGCTCCAGGCGTCCTCGTCGGCGATCAGCGCGCGGGCGAGCGCGCCGAGATCGCCGTCGGTTTGCAGGAAAACGTCGGTCAGGCGCGCGACCAGCCCGGCGGGGGGAGCATCGGCGACGAAGGCGCGGGCGAATTTCGCCGCGATATGGCGCGCCGTGGCGGGCGCGCGGGCGAGATCGGCCAGCGCCGCCTCGCCCTGCGCCACGCCCTCCTGCTCATAGCGGGTTTGCAGCAGCGTGCGCGTCCCGCCCTCGTGCGCATTGGCGTTGAACGCGAAGCCGCCGGGGAGCCCGAGCTTGCCGTCGCGCCCGGCCACCGTCCAGCCGGTCAGTGTCCGCGCCAGTTCGCCGACGTCGCTTTGCGCATAGCCGCCGTCGACGCCGAGCGTGTGCAATTCGAGGATTTCTCGGCCGAAATTCTCGTTCAGGCCCTTTTTGGCGCGCTGGCCCTGGCGCGAGTTCGGCCCGATCGACTGCACGTTGTCGAGATAGACCAGCATCGCGGGATGGCGCTCGACCGCTTGCAGCATGTCGACGAAGCGGCCGAGCACATGCGGGCGGATCGCCTCGCGCTCGTAAGCCCCGGCAAGGGCGCGCACCGACAGGCCCTTGGCGGCGGAGATGCAGAAATGGTTCGACCAGAAGGCGACCAGCCGCTCGACGAAGCCGATCTCCGCCGCGCAGGCCGCCTCGATCCGCGCCGTCGCCTCCTGCTTGAAGATCGCGGCGATCGGCGACGGCTTCGGCGCGGCCGGCGTTTTCTGCGCCTGCGCCCGCTCGGCAGCGAGTTCGACGAAGGTCGTCATGGCCTCGACGCCCGATTTCAGTTCGGGGCCGGCGAGCGCGCCCGCGCCGGGCGCAGCCAGTTCCGCCGCCAACGCGTCGCGCGGATCGCCGGCGCGCGGCTCCGCCTTGCCCAGCGCGCCCAGGCCAAAGCGGGAGAACGCCGTCGACCATTTCGCCGTCGCGCGAGCCATCCAGGCGCCCTCGTCCATGTCGCCGAAACGATTGAAGCATATGGCTTCTGACCCGATTGTGAAGGCAATGCGGCCTTTTTGCGGGAGCGGCGGCCGGGGCTTTGCGCCGTTTTCCCCGCCAAATCACGTTTCAGGTCTGTCCGCCCGCGCGGAAGCCCTATATATCGGGGCCTAAGACCTAACAGGGAATGGCCCGTCGAAGGAGGCCCATGAGTCAGCAGAGGCGGATCCTGGTTGTCGACGACGACAGTGATCTCAGGATGGCGCTCGGCGAACAATTGAGCTTGCACCCCGAGTTCAGCGTGGTCGAAGCCGGCGACGTCGCGGCCGCGCGCGCGGCGGTCGCGGCGCACTCGCCCGACCTCGTCATCATGGACATCGGCCTGCCCGACATGGACGGGCGCGAGGGCGTGCGGCTATTGCGCGCCGAAGGCTTCAAGCGCCCGATCATCCTGCTGACGGGGCGCGATTCCGACGCCGACACGGTGATCGGGCTGGAGGCGGGCGCCAACGATTATATCGTCAAGCCGTTCCGCTTCGCGGTGCTGCTCGCCCGCATTCGCGTGCAGATGCGCCAGCACGAGGCGAGCGCGGAGGCCGAATTCCAGATCGGTAAATACAGTTTTCGCCCGGCCAACAAGATGCTGCTGGACGCGCGCGGCGGCAAGCTGCGGCTGACCGAAAAGGAAGCCGCGATCCTGCGCTTCCTGCATCGCGCCGAACGTCAGAGCGTGGCGCGCGAAACGCTGCTGCGCGAGGTCTGGGGCTATAACGCCAATGTGACCACGCATACGCTGGAAACCCACATCTACCGGCTGCGGCAGAAGATCGAGGACAATCCGGCCGACGCGCAGCTTCTCGTCACCGACGGCGGCGGCTACAAGTTGTTGCCGTGAGCGCGAGAGGACCAGCGTGAGCCTCGACGCCGACGTCCGCCGGCTCGCCGGCGCCAGACCCCTCGACAAGCTGCCGCGCGAGGCGCTGCAACTGCTCGCCTTCTCCTGCCAGAAGCGCAGCCTGCATTCCGGCGAGGCGCTGTTTGCCGCCGGCGAGGCGGCGGAGGGCGCGTTTTTCGTACTCGAAGGCGAGATCGTGCTGCGCCGCGATCAGGCGGAGCGCCGCGCTGGCGCTGGCGTATTGATCGGCGAGCAGGCGTTGCTGGCGCAGACGTTGCGCCCGGCCGACGCGACCGCCGCGCGCGAATCTTTGCTGCTCAGCATCCCGCGCGAAACCTTCCGCCGCGTGTTGTCGGAATTTCCCGAAAGCGCGGAAAAAATTCATCGCGACCAGCTTGCGCGGACGCGCAAGCTGGTCGCCGCGTTGGAGGGCGTGCAGCGGCGCGCCTTCGCCCGCCGCGCATGAGCGACCCCGGCCCCTGGCGCGCGCCTGATCTCGACGCCATCGACGCGCTCGCCGCCCGCGCCTTCGCCGCGCTGCCCGAATCGTTCCGCCGCCTGTGCGAGGGCCTGGTGATTCGCGTCGTCGATTTTCCCGACGACGAGACGCTCGACGAGATGAACGCGCGGACCGAGTTCGATCTGCTCGGCCTGTTTCGCGGCCACGGCCTCGCCCAGGCCGGGGCGACGGCGCCGACGGGCATGCCGCCGAACATGATCTGGCTCTACCGCCGGCCGCTGCTCGACTATTGGTGCGAGGGCGAGGACACGCTCGAAGCCGTCGTCACCCATGTGCTGATTCACGAGATCGGCCACCACTTCGGCCTCTCCGACGCCGACATGGAAGCGATCGAAGCCCGCAATCCTTGAGATTTTGGCCCCTTCACAAGGCCGTCATCGTTGGACTACACTGTCGCCCAGGGGCCGGCTCTTGGTCCGGTGTGCGAACCCATGGAGGAACGGAGCGTCTCTTGACGGTTCATGTCCACGCGGTGTCGCCGGAAACCTGTCCTGCATTGGTGCTCAATGCGGACTTTCGGCCGTTGAGCTACTATCCCCTGTCGATCTGGAGCTGGCAGGACGCGATCAAAGCCGTATTTCTCGATCGCGTAAACATCGTTTCCGAATACGACACCGCGGTGCGCAGCCCGACCTTCAGCATGCGCCTGCCCTCGGTCGTTTCGCTCAAATCCTACGTCAAGCCGTCGCGCTTTCCCGCCTTCACGCGGTTCAACGTGTTCTTGCGCGATCGCTTCACCTGCCAATATTGCGGCGCGCGCGAGGATCTGACCTTCGATCACGTCGTGCCGCGCTCCAAGGGCGGCGTGACCTCGTGGCAGAACGTCGTCGCCGCCTGCTCCGCCTGCAACCTGCGCAAGGCCGACATGATGCCGGCCAAAGCCCATATGTTCCCCGCCCGACCGCCCTACCAGCCGAGCGTCCACGACCTGCACCAGAACGGCCGGCTGTTCCCGCCGAACTACCTGCACGCGAGCTGGATGGATTACCTGTACTGGGACAGCGAGCTGGAGCCGTGAGCGATCTCCGCCACGATCGCCTGCGCCGCCGCCCTCGGATCGGCGGCGCCCGTGATCGGCCGGCCGACCACGAGATAATCCGCCCCGTCCGCAATCGCCCGCCCCGGCGTCGCGACGCGCTTCTGGTCGCCCACCTCGCCGCCGGCCGGGCGGATGCCGGGGCAGACCAGCGTCAGCCGGCGCCCCTCCGCCCGCAACCCCGCGACTTCCGCCGCGCTCGCCACCAATCCAGCCAGCCCGATCGCCTCCGCCTGCGCGGCGCGGCGCGACACCAGCGCACGCGCCCCTAACGCATAGCCGGCTTCCGCCAGATCCGCGTCGTCGGCCGAGGTCAGCACGGAGACGCCGAGCACGCCGAGGCCCGAGCCAGCCGCGCCAGCGAGCGCGGCGCGCATCGTCTGCGGATAGGCGTGCACGGTGAGGAACGTCGCGCCGAGCCGCGCGATCTGGGCAGTGGCGCGCTCGACCGTGTGGGGGATGTCGTGCAGCTTCAGGTCGATGAAGACGCGCCGGCCCTCGCCGATCAGCCGCTCGGCCAGCCCCAGCCCGCCGCCGCCGTAGATCAGCTCCATGCCGATCTTGTAGAACGTCACGCTGTCGCCGAGCCGCGCCACCAGCGCGCGCGCGTCCTCGGCGGTGGGAACGTCGAGCGCGACGATCAGCCGGTCGCGCGCGTTCATGGCCGCTCGTCCGGCGGGCTGAGCCGTTCCGCCGCCTCGCGCAAAAATTCCTTCATCCGGTCGCCCTGGCGGTTGATCAGCGTCTCGGTGGCGCGGCGTTGCGCGGCGAAGCGGGCGCCGAGCCGCTCGGCGTGGTCGATCAGTTTGGTGAACTTCGGCCCATGCGCGGGCGCCGCGCCCGGCCGGCGATAGGTCCACACGCTGGCGGGCGGCAGATTGCGCAGGATCGGCGCGCCGCTGCGCCCGACATAGCGGCCCGCGCACGCCTCGCGCGGAAACGGCGAGCGCAGGCCGTAGGTGAATTGCACGAACAATCCGTCCGGCCCCATCAGTTCGAACGCCTCGTCGAGCAGGCGCGACCGGCGGGCGGGCGGCTCGTTGAGCAGCGGCAGGCTCGACACCACCGCCGCCACCGGCTGCGTCACCTGCCCCGCCAAGGTCTCGCGCAAGGCGTAGGCGTCGCCGCGCAACACATGGGTGAGTGGAAAGCGCTCGGCCAGCAGTTTGCAGAAATAGGGATCGTATTCGACCAGCAGCAGCCGCTCGCGTCGCACGCCGCGCGCCAGCAGCGCCTTGGTCACCGGCCCGGTGCCGGGGCCGAGTTCGATGACGAGGCCGGACGCCTGCGGATCGACCGCGCGCGCGAGTTCACGCGCCAGGAACGGGCTCGACGGCGCCACCGCCCCGGTGCGCTTCGGGTCGCCGAGAAAGCGGCGCAGGAAAGTTTCCTCGTCGCTCGGCGGCTTTCGCTTCAGCCGACCCACACTCCACCCCTTACCCCAGGTCTGACGATCTTACCCCAAGCCTTCGAAAAATTCCTTCATCTTGGCCAGGAAGCCCGTACTCTCGGGATGCGTCTTATTCGAGGATTCGGCGTCGAACTCCAGCAGCAATTCGCGCTGCCGCCGCGTCAGGTTCTGCGGCGTCTCGACCACGGTCTGAATATAGAGATCGCCGAAATCGCGCGAGCGCAGGATCGGCATGCCCTTCGAGCGCAGCTTGAGTTGCCGGCCCGACTGCGTGCCCTCGGGGATGCGCACTTTCGCATCGCCGCCGTCGAGCGTGCGCACGGAGAATTCGCCGCCGAGCGCGGCCTGCACCATCGAGATCGGCACACGGCAATAGAGGTCGGCGCCGTCGCGCTGGAAGAACGGATGCGGCTTGAGGGCGAGGAAAATATAGAGATCGCCCGGCCCGCCGCCGCGCAAGCCCGCTTCGCCCTCGCCCGACAGGCGGATGCGCGTGCCGTCCTCGACGCCGGCGGGCACGTTGACGCTGAGCGTGCGCTCGCGGGTGACGCGGCCGGCGCCGGCGCAGCGGTCGCACGGATTGTCGATGGTCTGGCCGCGTCCCTGACAGGTCGGACAGGTGCGCTCGATGGCGAAGAAACCCTGTTGCGCCCGCACCCGGCCCTGGCCCGCGCAGGTGCGGCAGGTCACCGGCTTCGAGCCGGGCTTGGCGCCGGAGCCCTGACAGGCGTCGCAGGAGACGCTGGTCGGAATCTTGATCGACGCGTTCTTGCCCTTGTAGGCTTCCTCGAGCGAAATTTCGAGATTGTAGCGCAGGTCCGCGCCGCGCTCCTTGCCGGAGGGGTTGCGGCCGCCGCGCCGGCCCATGATGTCGCCGAACAGGTCGTCGAAAATATCGGACATCGAGGCGCCGAAGCCGTCGCCCATGCCGCCCATCCCGCCGCCCTGCTCGAAGGCGGCGTGGCCGAAGCGATCGTAGGCCGCGCGTTTCTGCGGGTCCGAGAGATGCTGATAGGCCTCGTTGAGTTCCTTGAACCGCGCCTCGGCCTGCTTGTCGCCGGGATTGCGGTCGGGATGACAGGACATCGCCGCCTTGCGGAAGGCGGATTTCATCTCGGCGTCGGTCGCGCCCTTGGAGACGCCGAGAATCTCGTAGAAATCGCGTTTGGCCATGGACCGCCGGAGTCTCGCGCGAACGGGGGCGTTGAGCGCCCGCTCGCGCCCGCCCCCAAGAAGTTCCATGCAGATAGGAGGGTTCAGAGGAGAGCGCAAGTTCGGCGGATTGAAGTCGAGCGACAATTCGCCACGCCGCTCCGACGCTTCAAGCCTGCGGAAGCTGCGCGCTCTCCAAGTCCGCCAGCACGCCGACCCCCTCGGGCGCCCAGCCGAGCCGCTCGCGCGTCAGCAGGCTGGAGGCAGGATTGTCGACGGACACGAACGGCGCCACGAAGCCGAAATGCTTGGCGGCCTCGGCCTTGGACTTGGAAACGACCGGGAGATTGAGGCGCTTGCCGATCGCCGCGGCGATGTCGCGCATGGCCACGCCCTCCTCGGCGACGCCATGGTAGGCGCCGCCGCCGGAACCCTTCTCGAGCGCGAGACGGAACAGGCGCGCGACGTCGTCGCGATGCGCCGACGGCCAGCGGTTGAGTCCGTCGCCCTCGAACGCCGATTCCCTGCGCTTCATCGCCGATTGAAAGAACATCGAAGCGAGGCCGTATCGCCCTGGGCCGTGGACGATGGGCGGCAGCCGGATCGCGCAGGTGCGCACGCCGCGCGCGGCGAAGGACTTCAGCACGTCCTCGTTGGCGGCGCGGGCGGCGGTGAGAGGGTTTGCGCGGTCGTAGCTCTCGTCCTCCGTGGCGAGGCGTCCCGCCTTCATCGCCAGCGTGCCGAAAGTGGCGACGAACGGACTGCCCTTGCCGGGGAGCGCGGCGCCGATTGTTTCGATCGCACGCCGGTCGGTCGCCACGGCGGCGCGCATGAAACGCATCGCGATCTGGCCCGGAGCGCCGCCGAGGAACACGCGCAGCCGATCCGAAAAGGGCATGTGCCCGAGTTGGTGATAAAAGGCGGTGTGGATCGCCCCGTCCGCCTCGGCCGCGGCCTTGCGCAATCCCGCGAGGTCCTCGACGCCGCCGATCCGAACCTCGGCCCCGATGTCCCTCAGCTTTCGTCCCGACGCCTGCGAGCGCGCGAGGCCCGTAACCTTATGACCGGCCGCGATCAGCTCCTTCACAATGGCGAAGCCGATGAACCCCGTGGCGCCGGTGACGAAAATGCGCATAATTGCGGCTCCAGATGTGCGGTTTCCGCTTGGCGCGACGCGCAGCGGCTGGTGTTAGGACAGTGACTGACGCTACACGTTGCGACAGTCACTGACAAGTAGGAATGGCGGAAGCGTGCCCAGAAGCGGAGAGGATTCGCGCCGACGCTTGCAAAAGGCGGCCTTCGACCTGTTCGAGGAGCGTGGCTACGATCAGACGACGGCGGCCGAGATCGCCGCTCGGGCGGGCGTGACCGAGCGCACGTTCTTCCGACACTTTCCAGACAAGAAGGAGGTCCTCTTCGCGGGCGAGGCGGCGTTTCGGGCGACGCTGACAGCGGCCGTAGCGGCGGCCCCCGC
>JAGWRL010000272.1 GCA_028876585.1 Pseudomonadota bacterium
CAGGTCTATCCCGGCTATCTCCAACTGTCCGGCTTCATGGCGATGAACATCGACCGCCACGTCAACGCCCACATGGACATGTTCCAGCATCTGGTCAAAGGCGATGGCGATTCGGCCGAGAAGCACCGCGAATTCTATGACGAATATCTCGCGGTGATGGACCTCACGGCCGAATATTACATGCAGACGATCGAGACCGTGTTCGTGCGCCATCAACTGCCCAAGGGCGAGATGATCCATCGCGGCGAGCGGGTCGATCCCGGCGCGATCCGGCGCTGCGCCCTGATGACGGTCGAGGGCGAAAAGGACGACATCTCCGGCGTCGGCCAGACCTTCGCCACCCACGCGCTTTGCGTCAACATCCCCGCCGAGCGCAAACGCCATTACCTTCAGACCAACGTTGGGCATTACGGCGTGTTCAACGGCTCGAAATATCGCTCGGAGATCGCGCCACGGATCGTCGCTTTCCACGCCGAAATGGGCGACTGATCGCGCACGCGGTCTGGATTTTCGCCGCGGCGCTGCTGGCGCTGGCGAGTGCGGCGGGCGCGCAGACGCCCGCCGAGCGGATCGCGACGCGCGCTTTCCCCTCCGTGTTCGAGGCCTGGAACGGCGCGGAAAACCTGTTCGACAACGGCGTCGAAACGCCGCTCGGTTCGAGCGAGAGCGCCGATGCGACGCTGGCGCGGCATGATTTCGCCTTCGTCACCTTCAACGCGCTCGGGCTGCGGCCGGCGGCGGGCGAGGCGCTGGCGACCGCCTTCAACCCCAAAAGCCTCGACGTCGCGCGCGCCCGCCGCGCCGCGATCGCGCGCCTCAACCCGCATTTCGTGCTGCTCGCCTCGCTCTCCTATCGCAATGCGCCGGGCGACCGGCTGCCCGAGGACTCGCCGCTGTGGCTGCGCGACGCCGGCGGCGCGCGCGTCCCCGCCCGCGCCGCCCTCGGCGGGAGCCAGTTCTATCTCGACTATCGCAAGCCGCAGACGCAGGCCGCCGTCGCCGCGCATTGCCGGGCGCTGATCGAAACGAAAGTGTTCGACGGCTGCATGTTCGATTTCTGGAGCGAAGCGCTGTCCGACGATCCGGTCGATCCGCGCGGCGATTTCCGCGTCGCGCTGGCCGCCAAGGTGCGGGCGGCTGTGGGCGAGAGCGCGATCCTCGTCGCCAACACCAACGACCGCCTGCCGGAGAAATCGGCGCGCTATCTCAACGGCATGTATATGGAAGGCTTCGGCGCGCCGTATTTCCTCGACTGGCGCAAGGCGGCTTACGATCTCGCCTGGGGCGCGGCGCATCTGCACAGACCCGCGATCACGCTGCTGGAGGGCTGGCCGACCGACGCGCGCGGCCGCGCCGAGCTTTCACGCATGCGCGAGGTGACGACGCTGTCGCTGACGCTGTCGGACGGCTATGTCCTCTACGCCGACCGCAACCAGCATAAAATCGACCACGCGCACGACTGGTATCCGTTCTGGCGCGCCCGCCTCGGCCGGCCGACGCAGGCGCCGCGCAAGCTCGAAGGCGGCGGCCCCTACCGGCGCGAGTTCGAGCATGGCGCGGCGGTGTTCAACCCGCCCGGCGCCGCGCCGGCGACGATCCGCTTCGCGGAGGAGCGCGTCAGCGCCGCCACGGGCCAGCGCGGCCTGGCGTTCACCGTCGCGCCGGCCGACGGCGATCTGTTCCTGCGGCCGTGACGGCTGTGATATAGCGCGCTGGCGCCACCCCGCCGCTGACCCAGGAGCCCCTATATGAACGCCCCGCGCCAACCGCGCATCGCCGTGATCGGCAGCAACATGGTCGATCTCGTCACTTACGTGAACCGGATGCCGGTCAAGGGCGAGACGGTCGAGGCGCCGCGCTTCGAGATGGGCCACGGCGGCAAGGGCGCCAATCAGGCGGTGGCCGCCGCCAAGCTCGGCGCCGAGGTGGTGATGGTCACCGCCGTCGGCGACGATCTGTTCGGCGACAACACGATCAAGAACCTCGCCGCGCTCGGCGTCGACACGACCTATGTGAAGCGGGTCGCCGGCAAGGCCAGCGGCGTCGCGCCGATCATGGTGGAGCCGAGCGGCGAGAATTCGATCCTCATCGTCAAGGGCGCCAACGCCGACCTGTCGCCCGCCGACGTCGAGCGCGCCGGCGAGGCGCTCAAACAATGCGACCTGATCCTGCTGCAACTCGAAGTGCCGCTGGAGACGGTCTACGCCGCGATTCGCTTTGGCAAGACGCACGGCGTGCGCACCGTGCTCAACCCGGCGCCCGCCACGCCGCAACTCGACATCGCCCATGTGCGCGACGTCTCCTATTTCATCCCCAACGAAACCGAATTGGCGATCCTCACGGGATTGCCGACCGAGACCGAGGCGGACATCGAGGCCGCCGCGAAAAGCCTGCTCGGTCAGGGCATGCAGGCCGTGATCGTCACTTTGGGCGGGCGCGGCGCGCTGCTGGCGACCGCGCAGGGCTGCAAGCGGATCGCCCCGACGCGGGTCGACCCGGTCGACACCACCGGCGCCGGCGACGCCTTCGTCGGCGCCTTCGCCCGCTATCACGCCGCCGGGGCGAGCCTCGACGAGGCGCTCGCCCGCGCCGCCCGCTACGCCGCCGATTCCGTCACGCGCAACGGCACGCAGAAGGCTTATGCGACAGAGGCCGAGTTCGAGGCGTTCGAGCGGACGCTCGCGCCCTAGCAGATCCTCGGCAGTTGCTCCCCCG
>JAGWRL010000273.1 GCA_028876585.1 Pseudomonadota bacterium
GATGCGCCGCCAGCCAGCCGAGCGCCCCGCCGAGGCCCCCGACCGCGAGCGCCTCGAACGTCGTCGGCACCGCCGGCTGGAAATCGCCCCAGGCGCGGCGCGCGGTCGCGGCGTCGAGCGTCGCCACCGTCGCGGCCAGCCGCCGCACCGGGCCGGCGCTGGCGTAGGCGTCGAGCGCCGCCTCCAGCCGGGCGAGCCGGGCTTTGTCGCCGGCCATGGCGCGGCCGCGCTCCCGCGCCAGCGGATCGGCGTTGCCTTCGAGCCGCGCGATCGCCTGATCCGGCGTGAAATCCCTGGCGCGCGCCTCGGCGTCGAAGGTCGCGACGACGCGCGACAATTCGTCCACCGCGCCGGCGAGGCGCTGGCGATATTGCTGGGCGAATTCGGGCGCCTGCGTGCCGATCAGCCCGCAGGCGAGGCCGACGGCGAGCGCCAGCCGGCGCAGCAGAAGCTCCATGCCGTCCCCGTTCTCCCCGCAAACATCGCCGCCGCGATTGACGCGCGGCGCTACGTCCTGTGAATCGGAGGCGGGACTATAACGCGGCGGGGGTGCAGTGGCGAACGCGACAGGTCGGCCGACGTTTCCGGCTTTTCAGGGCTGGCGCCCGCGCGATCTCGGCGCCGACGCGCTGGCCGGGCTGACGCTGGCCGCCATCGCCGCGCCGGAGCAGATGGCGACGGCGCGGCTGGCGGGTTTCGGGCCGCAGGCGGGTTTTCTCGCTTTGCTCGCCGGCGCGGTCGGCTTCGCCCTGTTCGGGGCCAATCGGCGCATGTCGGTGGGCGCGGATTCCACCATCGCGCCGATCTTCGCCGGCGCGCTGGCCTATCTCGCGCAGGACGGCGGCGCCTATCCCGGCGCGGCGGCGCTGCTGGCGGCGCTGGTCGGCATCGTGCTGATCGCGGCGGGCGTGCTGCGGCTCGGCTTCGTCGCCGACCTGCTGTCGATTCCGGTGACGACCGGCTTTCTCGCCGGCGTCGCCGTGCATATCCTGGCCTCGCAGCTTCCCGCCGTGATGGGCGTCGGCGCCCCGACCGGCTCGACGCCGATCAAACTCTGGGCGCTCGCGCAGGAGATCGGCGCCGCCAACCTGTGGACGGTGGCGCTCGGCCTCGGCGTCGCCGCCTTCCTGCTGATCGGCGAGAAGGTCGCGCCGCGTTTTCCCAGCGCGCTCGCCGCCATCGCGCTGGCGACCGCGCTCACGCTGGCGCTCGGGCTCGAAGCGCGCGGCGTGGCGACGCTCGGCCGGCTCTCCGCCGCTTTGCCTCGGCTGGCCGCGCCGCCCGTCTCGTTCGAACTTATCCGCGAGACCGCCGGGCTGGCGTTTCTCGTCGCGGTGGTGGCGATGATGCAGACCGCCGCCACCACCCGCGCCTTCGTCTCCGATCCCGATCGCGGCCCCGACGTCGACCGCGATTTCATCGGCGTCGGCGCCGCCAACGTGCTGGCGGGCCTGATCGGCGCCTTTCCCGTCAACGCCAGCCCGCCGCGCACCGCCGTTGTCGCCGAGACCGGCGGGCGCAGCCAGTTTTCCGGCCTGATCGCCGCCGCGCTGGTGATGGCGCTGGCGCTGTTCGGCGGCGCGGCGCTCGCCGCCGTGCCGCAGGCGGCGCTGGCGGGCGTGCTGCTGTTCGTCGCCCAGCGCATCGTGCGCGGTTCGACGATCGCGCAGGTCGCGACGCGGGCGCGCGGCGAATTCCTGCTGATCGTCGTCACCTTCGCCGCCATCGTCGCGCTGCCGATCGAACAGGGCGTCGCCATCGGCGTGGCGCTGTCGATCCTGCACGGCCTGTGGACGACGACGCGGGCGCAGGCGGTCGAATACGAGCGGATTCCCGGCACCTCGATCTGGTGGCCGAAATCGGCGCAACGGCCGGGCGAAACGATCGCCGGAGTGCGCGTCATCGGCTTTCAGGCGCCGCTGTCGTTCCTCAACGCCTATGAACTCGCTGGCGCGCTCGACCAATACCGCGACGACAAGCTTTTGGTGATCGAGGCCAACGCCGTCGTCGAACTGGATTACACCGGCGCGAAAATCCTCGGCGAGGCGATCGCGCGGCTGCAACAGCGCGGCGTCGTGGTCGCGGTGGCGCGGCTGGAATCGGTGCGCGCGCAGGCGAGCTTCGCCCGCCACGGCCTGACCGCCGAGATCGGCGAGAACAGGATATTCCACAGCGTCGAGGAGGCGGTGCGCGCGCTCGGGCCGCGCTGAACCGCTTTGTGCTACAGCTTGGAGTGGCAATCCAGCAGATTGAACCAGCATTTTCGTCATTGCGAGGAGCGCAGCGACGAAGCAATCCAACCTCCCCGTGATCGTACGCCAATCGGGAAAATCTGGCTCGACGGAAACGTGGATTGCTTCGCTGCTGTTCAGCCCGGACAGATGACTGACGGGTGTTCGGGGACATAGCTGACACGTCATTATGGGTGGACTTGGCTCTTTTGGGAGACGGTCCATGCCCTGGCGCGAGGTGTCTGCTTTGGATCAGCGTCGTGAATTCGTGCGCTTGGCGCTTCAGGATGGGGTGAACCGTCGCGAGCTTTGCCGGCGGTTCGGGATTAGCCCGACAGTCGGCTACAAATGGCTGGCCCGGTTCGCGGCGGGCGATGCTGAGCTGGAGGTTCGCTCGCGTCGTCCCCACCACAGCCCGGCGCGCTGCGACGCCGCCATCGAAGCTCTCGCGATCGCCGTACGTGACGCCCATCCCGCCTGGGGCGCCCGCAAGATCGCACGTTGTCTGGCGCGGGAGGGGCATGCCCCTCCCGCGATTTCGACAGTTCATCAAATTCTGCGACGACATGGGCGGGTCGATCCGCCCGCCGGCAGGCCCGGCCAGCCCTATCGCCGCTTCGAGAAAGAAGCGCCCAATTTGCTTTGGCAAATGGACTTCAAGGGCCATATGCCGGTCGCCGACGGCGCCTCCTGCCATCCGCTGACGGTGATCGATGACCATTCGCGCTACGCGCTGTGTCTGGCGGCTTGCGCCGACGAGCGGGGGCAGACAGTCAGAGCGCATCTGGAGGCCGTGTTCCTGCGTTACGGCCTGCCCGAGGCGCTGTTCGTCGACAACGGCGGCCCGTGGGGCTTCACCCTCGCGGAGCCGTGGACGCGGCTGGGCGTCTGGCTTCTCAAGCTCGGAGTCCGGCTGATCCACAGCCGCCCCTACCACCCGCAAAGCCGGGGTAAGAATGAGCGTTTCCACCGCACGCTCAAGGCCGAGGTCTTCGCCTTCAAGCGCTTCCCCAATCTGAGCGCCGTGCAACGCGATCTCGACGAATGGCGCGATATTTACAATCTGGAGCGCCCGCACGAGGCGCTCGGCCAGGATGTTCCGGTCAGCCGATATCGCCCGAGCCAAAGGCGCCTGCCCGAGCGCCTGCCCGAGGTCGAATACGACGAGTGCGAAATCGTCCGCTCCGTCTCCACCACGAAAGCTTATGTGAGCTTCAAGGGGCGCTCGTGGAAAGTCCCGCAGGCTTTCTGCGGCGAACGTCTCGCAATCCGGCCACTCGACGCTGATGGACGTTACGGCGTCTTCTTCGCCGCTCACCAGATCGCCACAATCGACTTGACCAACCCGCAATCCGTCAGCCATGTCTCCGAACAGGTGTAAGCGATGTCCCAGGACTAAACACTGCGCTCGCAATGACGGTGGATCAACGCAAACGCAATTTGCTCTAAGAGCGCCGCGCCAGCCAGCGCGCGATCTCCGGCCATGTTTGCTTGAGCGTGCGCGCGCCCATGAACAGCCCGACATGGCCGCCGGGCGCGAGCGTCTCCACCACCTCTTTCGAGCCGACCAGCGCCTTGGCCGCGAACACCTGTTCGCGCGTCGTGATGTCGTCGCTCTCGCCGGCGAGCAGATAGAGCGGGCATTCCACCGCTTTCAGTTGCAGCGGCCGCCCCAGCCCGACGAACCCGCCCGCGGCGAACAGGTTGCCCTTGAACAGATCGCGGATCGCCTGAAGATACCAGCGGCCGGGCAGATCGAGCGGGTTCTCGTACCAACTGGCGAAGGTCTCGCGTCGCTCGAGATAGGCGGGATCGTCGATATGCTCGAACAGGTCGATATGCTCGGCCAGATAATTCTGTTCGGGGTGCATGTTCTTCCAGCCCCGCAGCATCAACTCGCCCTTCATCAGGCCGCCGCCCAGCGCGACCAGCTCCTCGTAGAACGACATCGGCGCGGCGTTCACCATCCGCTTCAGCGGCCCGTCGCCGGCCTGCGTGTCGACGGGCGCGCCGGCGAGCGCCAGCGCGTTGATCTTGGCGGGAAAGCGGGCGGCCGCCATCGCCGACAACCAGCCGCCCTGACACAGCCCGACCAGATTGACGCGTCCGCCGAGATCGTCGATGGCGACGATCAGTTCGGCGAGATAATTGTCGATCTCCAGGTCTTTCATGTCCGCGCTCGCCGATTTCCAGTCGGTCAGCGCGACATGGCGCAGACCGCCGGCGAGCAGGGTCTCGATCAGGCTCTGCCCTTTGGCGTAATCGGCGATCATCGCGGTGTGGCCGGCATAGGGGGCGACGACCAGCGTCGGCAGCCCCTGCGCGGCTCCATATTCGCGCACGGCCATGGTGCGCAGGTCGAGCCGCAGCGTGTTGGGCGTGGCGAGCTTCGGCCGCGGCGCCTGGTTGATCTTGATTTCCTCGCCGATGAAGGCGACGTCTTTCGCGTAGAGCTTCGCGCCCTCTTCCGCCATCGCCGCGCCGACCGCGATCGGCCACAGAAACGGCAGGCTCAGCGTGGCCAGATTGGGCGTCGCGCGGTTCGTCATGGGGTCTCCTGCGCGCGAGCTTCTACCCGCGTCGCGCGACGGCGACGCGACTTCGATCAAATCGGCGCCGATTTCACAATACGCCGCGCCGCGCGAGATGGCGCATCAGCGCGGCGGTTCCGAACTCCCAGCGCGCGCAATCCTGCGCGTGCTTCATCCGGTTGACCAGCGCGCCGAGTTTTTCGGAGGAGACCGTCACCACGTCGCCGACCTTGTGGGTGAAGCCCTTGCCGGGCGCGTCGCGATCCTTGACCGGCGCGAACATGGTGCCGAGATAGAGCGCCGCGCCGTCGGGGTAATCGTGATGCGCGCCGATCAGTTGCGCGGCCAGATCGGCCGGATCACGGCTGATCTCGCGCATCGACGAGCGGCCGTCGAGCCGGAACCCGTCCTCGCCCGCGATGGTGAGCGAAACCTCCATCGCGCGCACGTCGTCGAGCGCGAAGGTCGCGTCGAACAGGCGCAGGAACGGCCCCAGCGCGGCGCTGGCGTTCTGGTCCTTGGCCTTGCCCAGCAGCAGCGCGCTGCGGCCCTCGAAATCGCGCAGATTGACGTCGTTGCCGAGCGTCGCGCCGACGATGCGGCCGTCGCTGGCGATGATCAGCACCGCCTCCGGCTCGGGATTGTTCCAGTGCGAATGGGCGTGAAAGCCGGCGTCGGCGCCGCAGCCCACCGCCGACATCGGCTGCGCCTTGGTGAAAATCTCCGCGTCCGGGCCGATGCCGACTTCGAGATATTGCGACCACGCGCCTTCCGCGATCAGCGCCGCCTTCAGCCGTTCGGCCGCTGCGGAGCCGGGCTTCAGCGCGCGCAAATCCTCGCCGATCAGCCGCCCCATTTCGACGCGGATGCGCGCGGCGCTGTCGGGGTTGCCGCGCGCGCGCTCCTCGATCACCCGCTCCAGCATCGAGGTCGCGAAGGTGACGCCGGCCGCTTTGATCGCCTGCAAATCGAGGGGCGCCAATAGCCACGGCTTGCCCGCGTCGCGCCCGTCGGGCGGCGAATTGGCGAGCAGCTCCGCCAGCGCCCCGATTCGCTCGCCGC
>JAGWRL010000274.1 GCA_028876585.1 Pseudomonadota bacterium
AGGCCGCGATAGGCGCCCAGATCCATCAGGCGCTTGATGTTGATCGCCACTTCGCGACGCAGATCGCCCTCGACGACATAATCGCGGTCGATCGTCTCGCGGATCTGCAACACTTCCGCGTCGGTCAGCTGCGACACGCGCCGCTCGGCGGGAATATGCACCTTCTCGCAAATCTCCTCGGCATGCTTGGCGCCGATGCCGTGAATATACTGCAACGCGATGACCACGCGCTTGTTGGTGGGAATATTGACGCCAGCTATACGAGCCATCGGCCCACGTCTCCATGTCGGCGGCGCGCGGCCGCGGTGAGAAAAACCCCGCGTCCGGTGGAGGCCGGCCCTTGCGGAGATCCCGAAACGCAAAAGGCCCGTGCGGGCTTTGCAGCCGCTCGGACCCAGATTGGCTTTGGGATAGGCGCGCATATAAAGGCCCGCACGCCTCCCGTCAACGGGCCGAAGCGGCAAATCGCCAGCGCGGCAAACTAGCGCGGTCGGACCTGGATGGCAAACCGGACGAGACCGTAACCTTGCATAGAGCGGCCCCCTGCCGGACCGCGAGAGGAGCGAAATGACCGCCGCCGAAGACGCCGCCGTCGCCGCCTCGCAGGGGCGCACCCGCCAGAGCTACGACGAAACGCCCTATCTTTCCGCGCCGATGATGCGCTCCCATCCCGGCCGCCTGGCCGCGCAGGCGCACTGGCGCGGGCTCGCGGCGCCGTGGGCGGCGACGGCGCGGGTGCTCGAAATCGGCTGCGCGTCGGGCGGCAATCTGCTGCCGCTGGCGGCGGCGCTGCCCGGCGCCCGCTGTCTCGGCGTCGACCTGTCGCAGGTGCAGATCGCCGCCGCGCAGGCGCACCGCCAGCGCTATGGGCTCGCCAACGTCGAACTGCGCGCCGACAGTTTTGAGGCGCTCGGCGCCGCCGACGGCGAGTTCGACTTCATCATCTGCCACGGCGTCTATAGCTGGATTCCCGAACCGCTGCGCGAGGCGCTGCTGCGCGTGATCCGCGCCCGCCTCGCGCCGGACGGCGTGGCGATGGTCAGTTTCAACGTGCTGCCGGGCTGGCGGCTGTTCCAGATCGCGCGCGATTCGATGCTGCTCAACGCGAAGCTGATCGCCGATCCCGCGCAGCGCGCCGCCAGGACGCGCGAATTGTTCGCGGCTCTGGGCGCACAGAGCAATGACAAGCGCACCTATGGCCGGTTCTGGCGCGACGAGGCGCAGCGCATGGCCGCCGGCGGCGACGCCTATCTCGCGCACGAGATTTTCGAGGATTCCAACGCGCCGGAAACCTTCGTCGATTTCACCGCGCGGGCGGGCCGGCACGAACTCGAATATCTGAGCGAGGCCGTCGTCGTCGCCAACAACGAGGACGACCTCGCCCCCGAAGGCGCGGGCGCCATCCGCGCCCTGGCGGACGGCGACCGGCTGAAGCGCGAGACCTATATCGACATTTTTTCCGGCCGCTCGTTTCGCGAGGCGCTGCTGGTGCGCGCCGGCCGGATCGGGCCGGCGCCGGCGGCCGCGCCGCTGGAGCGGCTGCATTTCATCCCGGCGCTCGATCTCGAATTCAAGGAAGCGGCCGACGGCTTCGCGCTGACGGCGGGGGCGACCGAAATCGCCGTCCACGCCGCCGACGCCGGGCCGGCGTTGCGCCGCCTCGTCGAGCGGCGGCCGCGTTCCTCCAACCTGGCCGATCTGGCGCCGGCGCGGGAATCCCGCGACGCCGTGTCCGAGGTTTTGCGCGCCGCCGTGGAGGCGGGATTGCTGGCGATTTCCATTCTGCCGGTCGAATGCGCCACGCAACTGGCCGAACGCCCGCAAATCTGGCGCGTCGCGGCGCTCGACGCGGCGGAGAGCGACCGCACCGTCACCCTCCGCCACGCCGCGTTCCAGCTCGGTCCGTTGCAGCGCCTGTTCGCGCCGCTGCTCGACGGCGCGCACACGCGCGACGACCTCCTCGCCGTGGCGCTGGAAATGGCGGCGAGCGGGCGGCTGAGCGTCGGCGGGCCGGACGGACCGGTCACCGACCCCGCCGCGCTGCGCGAGCGGCTGGGGCTCGCCGCCGACGCGGCGCTCGCCGGGTTGCTGCGCAACGGCCTGCTGCTCGGGGTCTGAGACGGGCGTGAGCGTTTGCAAACCGCGGCCCGCGCCCTTATAGGCGGCCCGCGCCGCCCTGTCGTTTCGGCGGCGCCGAAGGCTCGCGCGCAAGCGCCGGCCTCTCGACGAAGGTTCCGCGCGGCTAGAGACCGCGCCGGCCGCCAACCGGGATCTTGAATGAACAAACCGATCGACGCCGCCGCCTTCGCGCCCGCGCTGCCCGCCGACACCGACGTCGAACTCGACGGCCGCGGCCGGCTCGCGCTCTATCTCAGCGTTGCCCTCGGCGCCGGCGCCGTCATCGCGTTGCAGATCGACATCATGCGCGTGTTCGCGGTCGGCAACTGGACCCATTTCGGCTCGCTGGTGGTCAGCCTCGCCATGCTCGGGTTCGGCCTCACCAGCGCGGTGATGGCCTCGGCGAAGAACTGGTTCATGCGCCACTGGCAGGGCGCGGCCACCCTCGGCCTCGGCCTGATGGGACCGTTCGCGGTCGCCGCCAATCTCTATATCCAGGGCCTCAAGTTCAACCCGATCTATCTGGTCTCCGACCCCGGCCAGAAGTGGAAGCTGCTGGAGATCTTCCTCGCCGCGCTGACCCCGTTCCTCGGCGGCGCGGTGTTTCTGGGCTGCGTGTTCCTCAAGAGCAACAAGACGTTCGGCCGCGTCTATTTCGCCGATCTGGCCGGCTCGGGCGTCTCCGGCCTGTTCTTCCTCGCCGCGATGTATTGGCTCAATCCGGTCAATCTGATCGCAGCGCCGCTGGCTTTGTGGCTCGCCGCCTGTCTGGCGTGGTCGTTCATCCCCGGCGCCAGGGGCGCGCGCGCCTTCTTCGCGCTCGCCGGCCTCGTCGCCTTCGGCGCGCATTTTTGGCTCGCGCCGGCGCTCGACCTGCCGCGCCTCGCCGTCAACGATTATAAGGGCGCGTCCTACGCCCGCCGCCTGCCCGAGGCGAAAAAGGTGTTCGAGAGCGCCTCGCCGTTCGGCTTTCTCGAAGCCTATACGACCTCCTACCTGCATTTCGCGCCCGGCCTCAGCGACAACGCCGGCTTCAACCTGCCGGAGATGCCGGCCAACGCCTATATGGGCCTCTACATCGACAGCGACGGCCCGATCGGCGTGATGCGCCATCTCAGCGCCAAGGAGACGGCCTATTTCCGCTTTCTGCCGATGTATTATCCCTATGTCGTGAAGAAGGACCCAAAAGTGTTCGTCGCCCAGTTCGGCGGCGGCATCTCGACCGAGGTGGCGCTGGCCGAGGGCGCCAAGGACGTCACCGTCGCCGAGGGCAATCGCGCCATTCTGGAGGCGTTCCGCGGCGACGTGTTCAAAAAATTCACCGACGACATCCTCAGCAAGGTGCATGTCGTCGATTACGAGGGCCGCCATTTCCTCGCCCAGACCCAGCAGAAATTTGACGTCATAGACCTGTCGCTGGCCGATTCCACCGGCCTGTCCAATCCCGGCGGCTTCGCGGTGGTGGAGAAATTCCCCTACACGCAGGAGGCGATGCAGACCTACATGCGGGCGCTCGCGCCGGGCGGCGTGCTGGCGGTCACCATCTGGAACAAGGAGGAGCCGCCGAAATCGGTGCTGCGCCTCTACCGCACGATGGCGGAAGCCTCGCGCGCGCTCGACGGCGCCGACATGCCGAAGAACTTCTTCGTCGCCTCGTCCTATCTCTCGACCGCGACCGTGCTCTACAAACGCGGCGGCTTCAGCGAGGATGAGGTCAAGGCGCTGAAGGCGCACACGCACGCGATGTCGTTCGACGAGATCTATTCGCCGGGCCTGTTCTACGACGTCTCCAACAATGCGCGCGTGCTCGACGGCTATGTCGCGCAATTCTCCGCCGCGCCGCAGAACGGCCCGCCCTCGGCCAACGGCGCCGACGACCCGACCGCGCCGGTCGACGACGGCACGCAGCCCGCGCCGGGGGCCAAGGCCGACGACGGCGTGCTGCCCTCGACCCTGATGGGCCGCATGTTGTGGGCCGCGCTGGTCAAAGGCGACGCGCGCGAGATCGCCGAACGCTATGTGTTCGACATCCAGAAGCTGACCAACGACCACCCCTATTTCACCGGCTATGTGAAGACCAGGGACCTGCCGGCGATCATGACCGAGGCCGACCGGCTGGAGCCGTTGCAGGACGAATGGGGCTACCTCTTGATCTGGGCGACGCTCGGCGTCGCCTGCCTCACCGCCGCGGTGCTGCTGGCGATTCCGCTGTTGTTCGGCTGGCGCACGATCTTCTCCAGGACGCCGGGCAAGGCGCGCACGGTGGCCTATTTCGGCTGCCTCGGCGCCGGCTACATCATGGTCGAGGTCGGCCTGATCGCGCATTTCGTGATGGCGCTCGGCAATCCCACGGTTTCGGCGACCATCCTGATCACCGGCATGCTGGTGTTCTCGGGGCTGGGCGCGCTGGTGTCCGAACGCGTGCTGCCGATCATGAAGACCTTCATGCCGGTTTTGTTCGTGGTCGTGGCGGCGCTGCTGTTCGGCTATGCGATGTTCCTCGACCGCGCGCTCGACGCGATCGGCGCCTACGCCTATTCGCAGCGGCTGATCCTGTGCTTCCTGTTCATCGCCCCGCCGGCGTTCCTGATGGGCTTCCCGATGTCGGTGGCGATGACGACGCTGGGGCGGCTCGGCAAGGAGCACATGTTCATCTGGGCCTGGGGCGTCAACGGCTGCTTCTCGGTCATCGGCGCGGCCGCGGCGCCGGTGCTCGCCACCCAGTTCGGGCTCGCCAGCGTGATCGAGGTGGCGGCAGCCGCCTACTTCCTGGCGTGGCCGGCCTTCGGTGGTGTAATGTCGCAACGCACGGCTTGAGGCGGCTGCGGTGGAGGGGGCCTATGCACGCAATTCGCGCTTGTCTGGCGGCGTTCGCGCTGAGCCTGGCGCTGGCGGGCTGCGCTTCGCCGCCGTCTGAGCCGGTCGTGAGCACCGCCGCGCCCGAACACAAGGCGAAATTCGCCGACGCCGGCGGGGTCGAGGTCGCCTATGTCGAGTTCAAGAACTCGGCCTTCCCCTATCACGGCGACGTGCCCGCCAGCCAGGAGGGCGGCGGCAAACCGTTCCTCAATGTCGAGGAAAACGGCCGGCTCGGCCATCAATCGCCGCGCGGCGGCGTCCATTGGGAGGACCAGACCTACAACGACCGGCATGTGCTGGTCGCCGCCTCGCCCAATTTCGACCCCAAGGCGCCGGGCGTGATCGTGGTCTATTTCCACGGCAACAACGCGACGCTGGCCCGCGATGTGGTCGCCCGCCAGCGCGCGCCGCGCCAGGTCGCCGCCTCGCGGCTCAACGCCGTGCTGGTCGCGCCGCAGATGGCGGTCGACGCGCGCGATTCCAGCGCCGGCAATTTCTGGCGCGAGGGCGGGTTCGCCGCCTTCCTCGACGAGGCCGAGACCAAGATCGCGCGGTTCTACCCCAACGCGACGCACGCCGATTTCGCCCGCATGCCGGTGGTGATCGTCGCTTATAGCGGCGGCTATCTGCCCGCCGCCTTCTCGCTCGCGCATGGCGGCGCGGGCGGGCGGATCAAGGGCGTCGTGCTGCTCGACGCGCTCTATGGCGAGCCGGACAAATTCGCGCGCTGGATCGAGCAGGAGCGCGGCCGCGCCTTCTTCGTCAGCGCCTATTCCGCGTCGTCGAAGTCCGAGAATAAAGCCCTGCGCGCGCGGCTGGAGCGCGACGGCGTGCCCACCGTCGCCGGCGTGCCGGCCACGCTCGACGCCGGCGTGGTCGCCTTCGTCGATTCCGGCGACGTGGCGCACGAAGATTTCGTCAATTACGCCTGGACCAGCGACCCCCTCACCGACGTTCTGGCGCGCGTGAGCCGTTGACGGCGGCGGCGCCGCGCGAGAAACCGCCGCGGCGCGTCCGTAAAGTTTTCACAAAATTCTTGTAAAAAACCAGATATTTTCTTACAGATGTTTCAACGGGGTGGCCTTTTACGTTCGTTTCGAGCGTTTAATAATGGCTAAAAATCTGACCTGGGCGGGATCGGGTTTCGCATCGGCGAGGCGACGGGAATGGGGCAAGTAGATCTCAAGGAGCTTGCGACGAAGATCCGCGCCCATCCCCAATTTTTGCCGGCGAACCATCGTTTCATCCAGGAATATGTCGCGTGGCGCGGCCAGCTTGGCGTGTTGAACAAGGTCATTTCCAATCTCGCGCGCGAGCGCATGCTTGAACACTTGGTGTATCTGCACTTTTCGCGCAATCCCGACGATCCCGGCAGCGGCGCGACGTTCGAGCGGCTGGCGGCGCTTTCGAGCACGCGCGACCAGATCGGCGCGCGCTCGGTGCGCACGGGACTGCGGCTGGCGCAGATCGCCGGGCTGGTTTTCCTCACCCGCAGCCGGTCCGACGCGCGCCTGCGGATCTACGAGCCGGCGGACGCTCTATTGGCGATCATCGGCAAATTCGCCGAACTCGCCTTTGAAATCCTCGACCAACTGGCGCCGAAGCTGCAACTTGGCGCCCACATCAGGTCAGAGCCTGATTTCTTGCATCTGTTGTACAAGCGCACCGCCCGATTTTATCTGCACGACAACAAGCGGCTGCCGTTCGAAGCGGACCCGATGACGAGCCTGCTGCGGCTCGAAGGCGGGCGGGCGATCCTGACCACCGTCATTGATTGCTATTGGCGCCGGCTGCCGCTGCCGACCTCGCTGCAATTCGCCCGCAGATTCCATGTGTCGCCGAGCCAGATCCGGGCGATTCTCAAGAGCGCGGAGGCGCACGGCTTCATCCGCACCGCCGCGCGTGGCGTGCTGTTGGACGCCGATCCGCTGGCGGAAGCCTATCTCGACGCCCAATCCCGTTACCTCGCCTATGCGATGGGCGTTGGCATGGGGCTGGACGGAACCGCGCTGGCGTCCGAGGACGCGACGACCTAACCGCCCTCAATTTTTGTATTAACATTTTTTGTTTGGATATTTTTGCCACAAACTGTGGCGCGCCGCTGGGGCATGTGGAAGGCATCGGAAAAAAGACCGCGCGGGCTTTAAGCCAAATGTCGCGGCGACCGATGAGGAAAGTCCAGTGAGCAGGTATACGAACATGTTGAAGTCGCCCGACTCCCTTGATCGTTTCGCCCGAGCCATCGCCGCCGACCGCAATTTCGACGCCGCCGCCGCGAGCTATCTCGAAGCCTTCGTCACCTGGCGGCGCGGGCTCGGCGGCTTCAACAAGGTCGTCGCTTCCGGCGCCCGCCGGCGCATCATGAAGACGATTTTGCGGCTTCACTTCAGCAACGCCACCGACAATCCCGACGACGGCGCCACGTTCGAGCGCCTGCTCAACCATTCCAACCTCAACGGCTGCGAGAATTGCGGCCCGCGCGTGCTGCGCACCGTCATCAGCCTGGCCCAGCGCTCCGGCCATATCTGCGTGCAGCAGGGCTGGTACGACCGCCGGCTGAAGATTTTGCGCCCGACCGAGAAATGGATCGAACAGGAGGCGGATCGGCACGAGGTGGCGCTGGCGAGCCTGTCGCTGCTCGCCCACGACCGTTCGCGTTTCGCCATGCGGCCGCACGGCGCGGATCTGGTCGGCCGGCTGGCGATCGCCGGCGGCCATCACGACGGCGCCGCCGGCGTCACGCTCGGCGAACCCGACGGCGTGATCCGGGCGCTGGCCGCGCTCGATGGCGGTCTCGCCACCTCCTTCGCCGTCGCCGACGCCTGGGTGCGCGGCAAACGCATCCCCTCGCACAAGGAGATCGGCGCGAGCTTCCGCCTGTCCGCCTCGCAGGCGCGCAAAATCCTGCGCCTCGCCGCCGACCACGGGGCGATCGGCTTCGACCGCGACGGCAAGATCAACGACGCCTCCGGGCTGGCGGCGGCGAGCCGGCGGCTGGTGGCGCAGGAATTCGCGCTCTACGCCCGCTGCGTCGCGCCGTTCGACACCGCGCCGTCGGAAACCGTCGTCGCGCCGGCCTTCGCGCCCGAACGCCGCCCCGAACACGCACACTGATCCGCCCTCCCCGGATCCGTGTATTCTGCGCGCCGCCGCCTCCGCGGCGCGCTTTTTTTTGGGGAAGGGTCCGCCATGCCGCTCCGCGCCGTCGCCGCCGCGCTCGTGCTGGCTTTCGCCG
>JAGWRL010000275.1 GCA_028876585.1 Pseudomonadota bacterium
CAGGCGTCACTCCCGCCTATCTCGCGGGCCGTGAGTGGTCGGCCGCGGAGGGGCGGTTGTTCGAGACGGCTGACCTCGCGTCGGGCTCGAAACTGGCGATCGTGGGGTCGGATGTCGCGGACGCGCTGTTCGAAGGGCGGCCCGCAGTCGGCGAGACCATACGGATTGGCGCCGTCCCTGTGACGGTCGTTGCGGTGCTGGCGCGCAAAGGCGTCGGCTCGGCCGGGCGCAGTCAGGACGATGTCGTTTTTGTTCCCTTGCCGATGGCGCGAACCCGCCTGCTCGGCGAAGCCAACGGCCCAAAACGCAACGCGCTCGATCTCATTTCCGTCAAACTCGCCGATCCGTCGCTGCTGCCGGAGGCAAAGTCCAACATCGAGACGCTGTTGCGCTGGCGGCATCGGCGGCTTGCCGACGCGCCGGACGACTTCGCTGTTGAGAATCCGGCAGACGTTCTCGAGGCGCGCGCCGGCGCGACGCGGGCGCTCGCTTGGCTCCTCTTCGGCTCAGCCTCGGTGTCGCTCCTGGTTGGCGGGATCAGCCTGATGAACATCATGCTTGTTTCCGTCGGCGAAAGGACTCGCGAATTCGGCGTCAGGATGGCGGTCGGCGCCGCCCGACGCGAGCTCGTCCTGCAGTTGCTCGTCGAAACGACAGCGCTGGCGCTCGCCGGCGGACTTATCGGCTCCTTCGCCGGGCTCGCCGCGTCGCTGGCGATCGCCTTGGAAGCGGGTTGGCGTGTTTCGCTCTCGCCTCTGTCCGTTCTCCTGGCTTGGGGTCTGGCCGGCGTCGTTGGCCTCGTCTGCGGTGTCTATCCAGCGTATAGAGCCTCGAACTTGGATCCGATCGAGGCCCTTCGAGCGGACTAGTGCTACAGCTGCGTCTTTTCAGCCAGTGTTGGCGTTCTCCCGCCCCGGCCGCCTGTCCGCGCGATCGTCGATGGCCTGGCTCGTCCGGCGTTACAAATCCAAGTGTCTCTGCGCGTCGAAAATCTCCGCAGCGCAGCGCGGCTCGGCAGTCCACCAGACATAAAGCCGCCGGGCGCAGCCGCAGCCGGCGTCACAAACCAGTTCAACGGCGTCAAAAGCTCGCTTCGCCCCAGTAACCGTCTGCGCTTTACCCATAGCGCCATCTCCCGACCGCGCCTTCGTTCAACCCGGCTTATATGAGGTCGCCATTCAGGAAACGGCAGCATGCGCGCCGGCGACCTCACATAACCCTCCAGATTCTGCGATGACCCTCTACAGGGGTCTAACGACGAGATCATCGAAGGCGGTGACGGAGTCCGCCTTCGTCCAAAGGCCGACGCGCCCGGAAGCGAAGCGGCTATCGCGTTGGTCGATGAGCGGCTTGTCGTTCAACCAGCCGCGAATGCGATCGCGCTCCGCGCTGACGCGCAGCTTGTGCCACTGGCCGAGCGCGGGAGCGTTGACGCTCGTCCCGGAGATTTCATGCCGGCCTTTGTCGTAGTAGTAGAAGTTGAAATTGTTCTCCAGTGCGTTGGCTCGGATCACGTAATAGCGACCTTCGGAGAAGCGGAACACGATGCCGACGGACGCGTCCTCGCGTCCCGAGATTGGCTTGAAACGCGTCGTGACATCGACGTCGGAATAAGGGCCGCCGGGCGCTACAATCACGTTGAACGCGCTGTTTGTCGCGCTTTGGACGAGCGCCCGGTCGCCGTTTGAAGCCCCCGCCACCGTCTCGACGGCCCATTTTCCGCTCACCGTCTCCCAGCCCTCGAACGGGCGCGTGAAGTCAAATCGCACCTCGGAAGCCGCAGCGAAGGAGGAGCGTCGACCTTCGATCGACGGGACCGCCGCCATGGCCGCGGCCGTGGTCATGAATCGCCGTCTCGACATATGGATCAACGTTCTCTCCCGGATGCGGCTTGCCTGGGGCGCGGTTTTCAAAGATCACGACCGGCCAAGCCGTCGGCCGGTCACGCTCGCATCGTCAGTCCAGCTTTTCGGTCACGCTCTTGACCTCCGCGCCCTTCATCAGCTTGATCGAGGCCACCGGATGACCGCCTTCGAGCGCCGGCATGGCGCTGACGGCGCGATAGCCGCCATTCGCCTTGACGGCGCTGGCGACGGCGGCGCTGAGCGGCGTCTTGCCCTTGCCGATCGCCTCGCCTTGCGCCTTCGCGTCTTTCAGGTCGTTGGCGTCGGTGATCGGCTCGGCCGTTTTGATTGATCCGGTCTTATGGTCGATGACGACCTCGGCGAATTTATCTCCCTTCATCGTGTAGACCGATAGCTGAAGCGCGCCGTCGCCGATTTCGTATTTGCCGGAGATCGGAGTTCCCTCGCGCTCGCTGGCCTTGAGCGCCTGATCCAACAACACGGTCGCCTCGGGCAGCGCCTTCGCGAGGGCGGCGGGATTATCCTCGGCCCGGGCGGATGCGCCGCCGAAGCTCAATGTGGCCGCAATGGCGATGGCGATGGTCAGACTGTTGCGCAACATGCCAGGCTCCTCGTTTCAGGTTGAACGCGTCAAACTCACAACGCATAAACACTCAACGCTATGTCCTCGCCCGTCGCCGCAACCGGCAAGCGGACGCGCGCAACCCCGTCGGGTTTTACTTGTTTGATCCCGCATGCTTCGCGTCGATCGCCGACCGCATCGCCGCAGCCAATTTCACGGCGTCGTCGTTCGCCCAGAAGTGGATGAAGAAGGTGCGAGGCGCGTCTTCGAGCATGTGATTGTGGATCGCCGTGACCTCGATGCCGCTCTTACGCAGGGCCGTGATCAGCGGCTCGACTTCCGCCGCCAGCGCGACGATGTCGCCGGTGATCGCCGCCTTGCCGCCGCCGGTTGGCTGAAAGTTGACGACGTCGGCCGAGCCCATCGACGCCGGCGCCGCCATGCCGCTGACGTTCACGACATCGTCGCGCGCAATGGCGAACTGATACACGCCGCCGACCGCCTTGCCCTTCGCGCCGAGCGCCTTGTCGAGCGCGCCCGCATCGAGATCGAGCGGGGGCGGGTTGCCGGCGGCCGGGGCAATCATGGGGGTCGCGGTGAGCGCCAGCGCGTCGCGGATCGCCGTCGCCATTTTCACCGGATCGCCCATGCCGCCGACATGCATGTAGTAAGTCGGCGGGTTGGCGCGCAGCAGATGATTGTGCAGCGCCGTGACCTCGACGCCTTCCGACAGCAGCTTCGCCATGACCGGATTGATCTCGTTTTCCGTCAGCACCAGATCGCCCATGATCATCGCGCCGCTGCGCAACGCCTTGAACGCGACCCAACCGCCGAGCGCGAGCGCCGGCTTCAGCGTGACGCCGTCGACGACGACCTTCAAATCCGAGCGCGGAAAGCCATAGCGCATCACATCGCCGGAAACGGCGGGCTTGCGCCCGAACAGCGCGTCGACCTGGCTCATGTCCGCGTCGGCCGCCGCCGGCGGCGCAACGCCCAACAACAACGCGAAAATGACGGCATTGCGCATGAACATCGTGTCTCTCCCTATCTGACCATGACCCAGGTCGGTTGCAGCACGGGAAAGGCGGCGAGCCCAATCCCGGCGCAGAGGGCGATCAGCAACGGGTTGCTGACTTTCCAGGCGAATAGCGCCGCGAGCGAGGCCAGCGCGATCAACGCGGTCAACCCGTCGCCGATGGCGATCCGGGCGAGCAGCACGCAGGCCCCGAGGATCGTGCCGATCGCCGCGGCGTAGGCGCCTTTGATGAAGCCTTGCACGTAGCGGTTGTCGCGGTAGCGGGCGAGCAAGGGCGCCGCGATCAGGACGAGCAGGAACGAGGGCAGGAAAACGCCGATCGTCGCCGCCAGCGAGCCCCAGAAGCCGGCGACGAGATAGCCGACAAAGGTCGCGGTGATCACGACCGGGCCGGGGCTGATCATGCCGATGGCGACCGCGACCAGGAATTGGCGCGCATCGAGCCAGTGATAGTCCTGGACGAGACCCTTTTCGAGAAACGGCACGATCACCAGCCCGCTGCCGAAGGTCAGCGCGCCGGCTTTCAGAAAGAACAGCATGAGCTTGCCGATCAGCCCGCCGGTCGCGGCCGGCGCGGACCCGAGCAGGGCGACCGGCGCGACGATCGCCAGGCTGACGGGCGGGCGCGGCGGCGGGCCGCCGTACCAGGCGACGCCGACAAGGCCCGCGCCGATGAACAGAAGCGCGACCTCGGCCTGCAAAACCACGGTGACGAGAAAACAGGCCGCCGCGATCGCCCATTGGATTTTGTCCTCCATGCCG
>JAGWRL010000276.1 GCA_028876585.1 Pseudomonadota bacterium
CCATGCCCTTGCCGGCGATGTCCGGCGCCGAGCCATGCACCGGCTCATACATCGCCTTGCGCCGCTTGGTCCTGGCATCGACCTCGCCGAGCGAGGCCGACGGCAGCATGCCGAGCGATCCAGTCAGCATCGCCGCCACGTCCGACAGCATGTCGCCGAACAGATTGTCGGTGACGATCACGTCGAACTGCTTGGGCCAGCGCACCAGTTGCATGCCGAGCGCGTCGGCGAGTTGATGCTCCAACTGCACGTCGGCGAATTCGCGCTTGTGCAGGGCGGTCATCACCTCTTTCCACAACACGCCGGACTTCATCACATTGTGCTTCTCGGACGAGGTCACCTTGTTGTTGCGCTTGCGCGCGAGGTCGAAGGCGACGCGGCCGATGCGCTCGATCTCGAACGTGTCGTAGACCTGCGTGTCGATGGCGCGCTTCTGGCCGTTGCCGAGATCGATGATCTGCTTGGGCTCGCCGAAATAGACGCCGCCGGTCAGTTCGCGCACGATCACGATGTCGAGCCCCTCGACCACTTCCGGCTTCAGCGACGAGGCGCTGGCGAGCGCGGGATAGCAGACGGCCGGGCGCAGGTTGGCGTAGAGCGCGAGATCCTTGCGCAGCCGCAGCAGGCCGGCCTCGGGGCGCGCGTCATAGGGCACGTCGGCCCATTTCGGCCCGCCGACGGCGCCGAACAGCACCGCGTCGGCCGCCTTGGCCCGCGCCATGTCGGCCTCGCTGATCGCCGCGCCATGCGCGTCATAGGCGCAGCCGCCGACGAGGCCGCGCTCGGTCTCGAACCGGGCGCCGCCCTCGGCGTTGAAATGGGCGAGCACCTTCTCGGCCTCGGCCATCACCTCGGGGCCGATGCCGTCGCCGGGAGCCAGGAAAAGTTTGAACGTCGCCATGAGGGTTCCGCCTGTTGCAGGATCGGCTGGCTCCCTAGCCCAAGTCAGGGTAACGGAACAAGGCTTTCCCCGGAGACGGACTTGAGCGTCGTCAAAACCGACCAATTCGAGGCCCTGCTGAAGGACCCGACGCGCCGCGCGGCGCTGTTCCTGTTGCACGGCTCGGATTCCGATCTCGCCAGCGAACGCGCGCGCCGGCTCGCGCCCAAGCTCGCCGACGACGTGGTGCGGCTCAGCGGCGAGACGCTCGCCAACGACCCCGGCCGGCTCGCCGACGAGGCGCTCGCCGTCTCGATGTTCGGCGACAGGCGGGTGATCTGGATCGAGGCGGGCGGGCGCGACATCAGCGCGCTGATCGAGGCGGTCGCCGATGCGCTGCCGGCGCAGACCGCGCTGCTGGTCGAGGCGGATTCGCTGAAAAAGGGCTCAGCCCTGCGCGTGCTGTTCGAGACGCGGGCGAACGCGGTTTCCATCGAATGCTACCCCGCCGCGCCGGCCAATCTCGCCCAGATGGTGGAGGAGGAGGCGCGGCTGGCGGGGGTGAAGATCGAGCGGCAAGCGCGCGACCACCTCGTCGCGCTGCTCGCCGCCGACCCCGCCGCCGCGCGCGGCGAACTCGTCAAGCTGATGCTCTACGCGCAAAGCACCGGCGCGCTCGACAGCGCCGACATCGACGCGGCCGCCTCGGGCGGCGGCGCCTCGCCGGTCGACGCCTTGATCGACGCCGCGCTGGCGGGCGATCTGGCCGCGCTCGAACGCGGCGTCGCGCTGGGGCTGGCCGATAGCGGCGACGCGGCGCAGGCGGCGATGCGGCTCGCCCAGCGCATCGCGCTGCTGATCGAAATCCGCCAGGGCGGGGCCGAGCCGGAACGGATGCATCGGCTGCCGTATTCGGTGAAAAAGGCGGTGCTGGCGCAGGCCAATGCGCTGGCGCCGGAAGCGCTGGCGCGCCGGCTGCCGGCGCTGCTCAACCTGCTGATCACGACGCGGCGCGACCCGGCGCTCGGCCGCGCCTCGGCGTTCCGCGCCCTCAGCGCGTTTGCGCTGGCGGCGCGGCGCGGGGGTTGAATTTCACATCAGGCTCGGCAGCCACAGCGCGATCTGCGGCATCGCGATCAACAGGCCGAGCCGCACCAGATCCGTGACGATGAACGGCGCGACGCCGCGAAAGATGGTGGCGAAGCTGACATCCTCGACCGTGGTCTTGATGACGAACACGTTCATGCCGACGGGGGGATGGATCAGCCCCAGTTCCACCGTCATCACGATGATGACGCCGAACCAGATCGGGTCGTAACCCAGCGCAGTGACGGCGGGGAACACGATCGGCACGGTCAAAATGATCATCGCCATCGCGTCCATCAGGCAGCCGAGCACGAGATACATCGCCATGATCATGAGCAGCACGCCGAGCGGGCTGAGGCCCAGCCCGGTCAGGAAGCCCGTCACCCTCTGCGGCGCGCCGGTCACGGTGAGGAAATAGCCGAACAGCAGCGCGCCGATCAGCACGGTGAACACGGCCGAGGCGGTGCGGGTGGCGCGCAGCAGCGCCTCGCGCAGGCCGCGCGCGTCGAGCTTGCCGCGCACGACGCTGATGAGGAAGGCGCCGCAGGCGCCGACGCCGCCCGCCTCCGTCGGCGTGAACAGCCCGCCGTACAGCCCGCCGATCACGAACACGAACAACAGCAGCGAGGCCCAGACTTTCGACAGCGCCTGCAACCGCTCACGCCAACTGAACCGATCGCCGGCGGGCAGGAAATCCGGCCGGACGCGGACGATGACGGCGATGGTTCCCATATACATCGCCACCGCGAGCACGCCGGGCAGGATGCCGGCGACGAACAGCCGGCCGATGTCCTGCTGCGTGATCAGGCCATAGACGGCGAGCACCGTCGAGGGCGGAAAGATCGCCCCCAGCGTGCCGCCGGCGGCGATGACGCCGGTGGAGAAACTCTTGGGGTAATCGTGGCGGCGCATCTCGGGATAGGCGACGGTCGCGAAGGTCGCCGCCGTTGCGACCGACGAACCGGAGATCGCCGCAAAGCCCGCGCAGGCGGCGATGGTCGCCAGCCCCAATCCGCCGCGCCGATGGCCGATGAAGGCGTTGGCGGCGCGAAACAGCTCCGCGCTCATGCCCGATTGCGAGACGATCGCCCCCATCAGCATGAACATCGGGATCACGCCGAAGGTGTAGTCCGTCACCGTCCGCATCG
>JAGWRL010000277.1 GCA_028876585.1 Pseudomonadota bacterium
GCAGGAGGGCGGCCGGCTGCGCGACGAACTTCGCCTGCTCGCCGCCGCCGTCGAGGGGCTCGCGCGGCGCGGCGCGGCGCAGGCTTGAGCGCGACGATGGACCCCAAGCCGCTTACCGCCTCGCTCGTCATCGTCACCGTCAACCGGGCCGATTCGCTCGAACGCACGCTCGCGAGCCTCAATCAGATCCGTTACCCCCATTTCGAGGTGGTCGTCGTCAACGGCCCTTCCACCGACCATACGGCGGAGGTGATCGCGCGCCATGCCGGCAAGCTGCGCGCCTATTCCACCGATCAGAGCAACATTTCCGTGTCGCGCAATATCGGCCTCGCCCATGCGCGCGGCGACATCGTCGCCTTCATCGACGACGACGCCGTGCCCGAGCCCGATTGGCTGGAAAATCTGCTGCGCCCCTACGCCGACCCCGAGGTGATCACCGTCGGCGGCTTCATCCGCGACACGCGCGGCTTCGAGTTTCAGGCCCGCTACACCGTCTGCGACCGTTTCGGCGACGTGCGGCAATATCGCAGCGCCGACGAATTCAAGCTGGAAGGCGAGCAGTTCCTCAGCCTCACGGGGACGAATTTCTCGGCGCGGCGCGACAATCTGCTCGCGCTCGGCGGCTTCGACGAGGAATATATCTGGTTCCTCGACGAGACCGACGTCAATCTGCGGATGCACGATCGCGGCTGGCGTTTCGCCGTCGCCCCCGACGCCGAGATTCACCACAAATACGAGGCCGGACTGACCCGCACGCGCTCCGCCGCGCCGCGCACGATGTATCCGCAACTGCGCTCGAAGGCCTATTTCTGCGTGCGCCACAATCTCGGCCGCCGGCCCCTCGCCGACGTGCTCGGCTATATCGCCGATTACGTCGGCAAGGAGCGCGACTGGAAGCGCGGCCTGGCGCATGACGGCGTCGATCAGGCGACGATCGATCGCCTGATCGGCGAAGTCGAGCGCGGCGTCGAGGACGGCGTCGCCGACGCCTTGCGCCTGACCACGCCCGCGCTGCTTTCGCCCGCGACGCTGGCGCCGGCGCGCCACGACAGTTTCCAGCCGTTCCCGCTGACGCGGCCGGCGCCGGAGCGGCTGCGCATCTGCCTGTTGTCGCGCGAATATCCGCCGCAGGGCCATGGCGGCATCGCCCAATGGACGCGCGAGGTCGCCGTCGGGCTGGCGGCGCGCGGCCACGAAGTCAGCGTGATCGCGCGCGCGCTCGACGGCCCGAAGGGAATCGATTTCGTCGAAGGCGTCTGGGTGCATCGCGTCGATCCGGCGCCGATCACGCAGGAGGAAGCGGCCGCCTTCGCGCCGGCGCCGGCGAGCCTCAGCGCCTATTCGCTCGCGCTGTTCCGCGAATACGAGCGCATCGACGCGCGCCGCCGCTTCGACGTCGTCTCCGGCCCGATCGCCGATCTGGAGCCGATGGTGTGTCTCGCCCGCGCTCCTACGCCGGTGATCGTCAGCCTGCACACGACCTACAAGCTGTCGCTGCCCTACAAGCCGGATTGGTTGTCGCGCCCCGACTATCTCGCCGGTCACGTCGAGCCCGCCATCGTCAGCGAAGGCGAGTTGATGACGAAAGGGCCGCATATCCTCGCCAATTCGCGCACCATCGTCGCCGACATCGAAGCTGCGCATGCGCTGAAGATCGACCCCGCCCGGATCGAGATCGTGCCGCACGGGATCAGCGATCTCAGCCTCGAAGCGCCCGCCGCCGTGGAGCCGGATGGTCAGGTGCATCTGCTGTTCGTCGGCCGGCTGGAGGAGCGCAAGGGCGCCGACGCGCTGCTGGCGCAACTGCCCGGCCTGCTGGCGGCGCATCCGACGCTGGTCGCCCATATCGTCGGCGACGACGGCATCGTCATCGACGACACGACGCTGCGACGCCGCTACGAGATCGACAATTCCGCGCGTCCCGACATCCTGGCGCGCACCCGCTTCTACGGCGCCTTGTCGCGCGAGGGCGTGATCGCGCAATATGCGGCCTGCGACATTTTCATCGCGCCGTCGAAATACGAATCCTTCGGCCTGATCTTCATCGAGGCGATGTGTTTTGGCAAACCGACCGTCGCCTATGGAGTCGGCGGCGCGGCGGAACTGATCCGCGACGGCGTCGACGGCCTGCTCGCTTCGCCCGACGCGCCCGCCGAACTCGCCGCCTGCGTCTCCCGCCTCGTCGACGATCCGGCTTTGCGTGAAGCCATCGGCCGCAACGCGCGCGCAACCTACGAGAGCTGCTACACGACCGAACTGATGCTCGACCGGCTGGAGGCCTATTACCGCCGCGTCGCCGGCAAGGACGTCGTCACGCCGGCGGCGCAGCGTCGCCGGGCCTGATCGCGGCGAGCGCGAACGCCTCGCGCAGCGTGTCGCGGTCGCCGATATGGTTGCACAGCAGCAGGATCAGCCGGGCGTTGATCGCCTCGCTCTCCTCGCGCGCAGCGCCCGCGTGCAGGGCGATCAGTTCGGCGTAGAAATCGTCCGCCCCATCGATGTGCGGCGTCGTGATCAGCTTGCCCATTCACCCCTTCCCCATGGCGCGCGCCAGCGCCGCGCCGACCCTGGCGGCATCGTAGCCGGTCCAGCGCGCGGCGACATGCTGGTCCGGCCGCATCAAATAAAGTGCGGCCGGGGCTTGGCCGAGATAGCGCCGCGCCAGCGCGCCGCTCGCATCCTGCGCCGCGCCGACGCGCACGACTTCGAGGTCGAGCCCCTGGGGAAGATCGAGGTCGATCGCCAGCAACTGAAACCGGCCGCCGAGCCGGTCGAGCAACCAACCATCGCCGAGTGGCGCGTCCGGCGCCGGCGCGCCGGGCCGCGCCTCGCGCGGCAGCGCGGCGTCGTCGTCGCCGTTGAGCGGCGAATTGTCGTAGACGCTCGGCGTCGACAGCCGGCCCGAATTGACCAGCGGCCGCGCGAACGGGAAGCGCGCCGCCAGATCGAGCGCGGCGTCGCGGAACGCCCGGCTCGCCTGAGATTTCGGCGTGATGAAATCGGTCGCGCGGGTGGAATGGCGGATGTTCTCGTCCGCCGCCGGCACACGCTCGTCGTCATAGGAATCGAGAAGGCGATCCGGCGCCAGCCCGTCGCGCACCAGCTTCAGTTTCCAGATCAGATTGTCGGCGTCCTGCAAGCCGGAATTGGCGCCGCGCGCGCCGAACGGCGACACCTGATGCGCGCTGTCGCCGGCGAACAGCACCCGCCCATGTCGGAACCTCTCCATGCGCCGACACTGGAACGTGTAGATCGACACCCATTCGAGCTTGAATTCGACGCCCTCGCCGAGCATCGCCTTCAGCCGCGCCTTGACGCGCTCTGGGTCCTTCTCGCGCTCGCGGTCGATGTTCCAGCCCAGTTGCAGGTCGATGCGCCACACGCCGTCGGGCTGTTTGTGCAACAGCGCCGATTGGCCGGGGTTGAACGGCGGGTCGAACCAGAACCAGCGTTCGGTCGGAAATTCCGCCCGCATCGTCACGTCGGCGATCAGGAAATTGTCCTCGAACACGCGGCCGACGAAATCGAGCCCCATCAGGGCACGCACCGTCGAGCCGGCGCCGTCGCAGGCGATCAACCAATCGGCCTCCAGTTGATAACCGCCCTCGGGCGTCGTCACGTCGAGCCTGACAGAATCGGGCGCGGGAGACAGCCCGGCGAGGCGGCTCAGCCCACGGATTTCGATCGGCTTGCCCTGCGCCTGCAACTGGCGCACCCGCTCGACCAGATAGGCTTCGAGATAATATTGTTGCAGGTTGATGAAGGCCGGCCGCTTGTGTCCAACCTCGGGCAGCAGGTCGAAGCCGTAGATCTGGCTGTCGTGGAAAAACACCTTGCCGAGCCGCCATTGCACGCCCTTCTCGACCAGCGGATCGCCGCAGCCGAGCCGGTCGAAAATCTCCAGCGGCCGCTTGGCGAAGCAGATCGCGCGCGAGCCAAAACTCACCTTGTCGTTCTCGTCGAGCACGAGCACGGGAATGTCGTGCAGCGCCAGATCGATCGCCGCCGCCAGCCCGACCGGCCCGGCCCCGACCACTGCCACCGCGTGGCGGGCCGGCGTCGCGCGATCCTGATCGGGCGAGCGCTGATAGGGATAGAGCGGCGTCTCGAAAATTTTGCGCCCGGCCTCACCGGCCGGGTCACGGTGCGAAGCGGACGCCGCGACCATCGTTTGCTCTCCGTTGGGCGCCTTTTTACCAGAAATCCGGCGCCGCCGGCGCCAGCGCGCCGCCGATCCGCACCGGCGCGATTTTTTTGGCGAGGCCGTCGGCGCCGGTCTCGACCGCCACCGCGCACAATGTCGCCGGGCCGTTCGCCGGCTCCATCCGCGCGCCCGGGATTTTCTTGAGGAAGCGCCGCATCGGCTCCTCCTTGGCCATGCCGATCACCGAATCGTAATCGCCGGTCATGCCGACGTCGGTCATGAACGCGGTGCCGCGGGCGAGGATGCGCGCGTCCGCCGTCGGCACGTGGGTGTGGGTGCCCACCACCAGGCTCGCCCGCCCGTCGACGAAATGGCCGAACGCCTGTTTCTCGCTGGTCGCCTCGGCGTGGAAATCGAGGATGGCGACGTCGCAATCGCGCCCCAGCCTGACGGCGTCGAGTTCGGCGTCGATGGCGCGGAACGGATCGTCGAGCGCGTCCATGAACACCCGCCCCATCAGATTGACCACCAGCGCCCGCGCGCCGGCGCGCGTCTCGACCACCGCCGCGCCGCGTCCGGGCGCGCCGGGGGGATAGTTGAGCGGGCGCAGCAGACGCGGCTGGCGCGCGATAAAGCTCAACGCCTCTTTCTGGTCGAAGGCGTGATTGCCGAGCGTGACCGCGTCGGCGCCGGCTTCGAGAATCTCGTTGCAGATCGATTCGGTGATGCCGAAACCGCCGGCCGCGTTCTCGCCGTTGACCACCACCACGTCGAGCCGCCAGCGCTGGCGCAAGCCCGGCAGATGCTCGCCCAAAACCGCGCGCCCGGGGCGTCCGAGAATGTCGCCGACGAACAACAGCCGCATCAGCCCCGCCTCACGGCGATGAGTTCGGCCTCGGTGAGGATGTAGTCGAGCGGCTGGTCGTGCGCCTCGTGCGGCACCGCCGCGACCTCGCAGGCGGCATAGGCGACACCGACCGCGACGATGGGCTTGCGCGCCCGCAGCCGCGCCAGCGTGCAATCGTAATGGCCGGCGCCGTAGCCGATGCGGTGGCCGCGCCGATCGAACGCGGCGAGCGGCACGAACAACAGATCGGGTTCGAGTTCGGGCGCCTGCGCCGTCGGCTCGGGGATGCGCATCTGGCCCGGCGCGGTCGGCTCGCCGGGGCGCCAGCGGCGGAACCGCAGCGGC
>JAGWRL010000278.1 GCA_028876585.1 Pseudomonadota bacterium
ATCGCCATGACGGCCAAGCTCGGAAATCGCCTCGGCGCCGCGCGCCGTCAGCTTATGGATTTGTCGCGCCATGTTCGCCCCGCGATCCGTCCAGACCGGCCCCAAAGCTGGCCCCAATATCGGCCCCAATTTGTAGGTGCGCTTTGGCGAGACGTCAAGAGACGCGAGGAAACACGAAGGCTAGAATATCCATTGAAAATAGAGGTATCGTGAGACGGCGGCGGACGGTCAGAAATTGCCCTAGACGCTAGTAAGGCGGACACCGCTTCCGCCAGGCGTTTACCCGGCCTCGTTTCGGCGACGCGGAAGCTGACCACCGGCGCGGAAAAAGCGTGACGGCGCGCCCCGAACGGTGTTGATCGCGGCGCCAAGCCCGCAAGGAGGCCCCATGATACCCATCGGCGTCGTCACCATTTCCGATCGCGCCTCGGCCGGAGTGTACGAGGACAAGGGCGGCCCGGGCATCGAGGCGGCGCTGGCGGCGATCCTCGCTTCGCCCTGGCGCGCGGTGCGCCGCGTCATTCCCGACGAGCAGGCGCTGATCGAGGCGAGCTTGCGCGAACTCGCCGACGGCGAGCATTGCACGCTGATCCTCACCACCGGCGGCACCGGGCCGAGCCCGCGCGACGTCACGCCGGAGGCGACGGCGGCGGTGTGCGAGCGCATGATGCCGGGGTTTGGCGAATTGATGCGCGCGAAAAGCCTGCTCGAAGTTCCCACCGCCATTCTCTCGCGCCAGACGGCGGGCCTGCGCGGCCGCAGCCTGATCGTCAATCTGCCGGGCAAGCCGTCGGCGATCCGCACCTGCCTCGACGCGGTGTTCCCCGCCATTCCCTATTGCCTCGACCTGATCGGCGGCGACCGGCTCGAAACCGACCCGGAGGTCTGCAAGGCGTTCCGGCCGAAGGCCTGACCGCAGCGCAAGGTCCGGCCAAGCTTGCCGCGTCATCAAGCGCGGCAGAGGCGGCCATGAACGTCAATACGCAAATCTCCGTCGGCGAGTGGGTCGACAAGCTGACGATCCTCGAAATCAAGCTCGCCGAGATCGTCGAGCGCGACAAGCTCGACAATGTCAGGCGCGAATATCAGACCCTGCTCGCCGCCGCGCCGGCGGAATTGCTGGCGCGCGCCGAAATCGCCGGGCTGCGCCTGCGGCTGAAGGCGGTCAACGCCGAATTGTGGCGCATCGAGGACGAAATCCGCCTCAAGGAGCGCGCGCAGGCGTTCGACGAGGAATTCATCGCGCTGGCGCGCGCGGTCTATGTCACCAACGACGCGCGCGCGGCGTTGAAACGCGACATCAACCGGCTCGCGCATAGCGAGCTGGTCGAGGAAAAAAGCTACGCCATTTATTGAAGCGCCTGGCGGATCGCGTCGATGCGGCCGTCCCGATAGAGCAGGTTGTAGGTGTCGAACGGCACGATCTGGCCGGCCGGCGTGACGAAATGCACGCAGGAGCGCTTGACCGCCGCCAGACAGAAATTGTGGGAATCGAGAAACTCGACCACCGTGACGCGAAAAATGTTGTCGTAGCTCAAACCCTGGGGCACGGGCACGTCGGGCAGGCAGCACAATAGCGCCGTGACGCGCTCGACCGCCGTGTCCGGCCCGGAGGAGAGCGAGAACAGTTCAAAAATGCGGCGTTGCAATTCGGGATATTTCTCGAACGTCAGCGCGTTGGGGACGTCGGCGAGCAGGTCCTCGGGACTGAAGATCGAGGTGACCGGCGTCACCCTGTCGCCGTTGCGCAGGCCGTAGCCGATGCTGATCGCGGTCGGGTTGCACGGCAACGGGATCATGTCGCGTTCGCCGAACACGCCGGAATCGGCGACGATGCGGCGCCTTATGTCAGTCAGCAGCGCGCGGTCGCGCTCGGGATCAAAACCTTCGTTGCGGCCGGCGTCCTGCACGGGCTGAAAATTGACGCCGCGCACGCATTTCCATTGCAGGGCGTGCTGGATGATGGCCCCCATCTCCGCGTCGTTGACGCCTTTCTTGACCACGCAGACGAGCGTGGTCGAGATATTGTGGCGCTCCAACGCCTCCAGCGCCTGCCGGCGGATGCGGGTGAGGTCGGCGCCGCGGATTTGCTTGAGCGCGGCGGCGTCGAGCGAATCGAATTGCAGATAGACTTCGAGCCCGGGTTTCAGCTCCGCCAGCGCCGCGACAAAGGCCGGGTCCTGCGCGATGCGCACGCCGTTGGTGTTGAGCATCAGGTGCCGGATCGGCTTGCGTTTGGCGAGCGCGATCACGTCGAGGATTTGCGGATGCAATGTCGGCTCGCCGCCCGAGATTTGCACCAGATCGGGCTCGCCCTCGCTGGCGACCAGCGTATCGAACATGCGCTCGATGCTCGCAAGCGGCAGGTTCCTGGCGCGCTTGGGCGAAGAGTCCGCGAAACAGACGGGGCAGGTGAGATCGCACACGTCGTTGATCTCGACGATGGCCAGACACGAATGCTGCTCGTGATCGGCGCACAGGCCGCAATCATAGGGGCAGCCGAACTGCGTCTTCGATTGCAGGTTGAGCGGCCGGTCGCCGGGTTTGAGGAAATCGCGCTGCCAGCGGAAATAGCGCGCGTCGGAGGAGACCCGCACGCGCGAGACGCCATGCGCTTTGCAGCGCTTCTCATAAAACACGTCATCGCCGTCGATGCATATTTTCGCCGGGACAAGCGCCAGACATTTCGGGCACATCGAAGTGGTCTGGCCGTAGAAGATATAGGGCCTGACGTTACGCGAGAACGGCGCGTTCATGGCGTTGGCCTTTCGAAGTCGCCAGCATGGCGAGGGCGTAAGCCCCAAGCGCCAGGGAGAGCAGTTGAAACAAGGTCAGCGGCCCCAACACCGGCGCATAGGGCTTGACGAATTCCCAGGCGAAGCGCTGCGCGGCGTACCACAGCAGCGCGAGATAGAGGCCGTTGGCGACGATCCAGCGCCGCTCGCCGGCCACGGCGATCAGATAGGCCAGGAGAAACAACGCCATCGCGGCGCTCTCGTAGAGCGGCGCCGGGTGGCGCATCACACCGTCGCCGAAATCATGCGCCCAGGGCAGGCGGGTCGGCGTTCCATAGGTGAAGTCGTCGACGCCGGAGAAGAAACAACCGAACCGCCCGACGACGATTCCGATCGCCAACGGCGCGGCGAAACGCGCGCCGGTGCGGGCGGTGACGCCGGCGAGGCGTTTGTAGATCTCGATTCCTAACACGGCGCCGAAGATCGCGCCTTCGATCGAGCGCGCCGCCTCCCAGCGCCCGCAGGCGATCATGTTGAGCGTGCCGAACAGATAAGCGCCGAGGCCGGACGAGGCGGCCAGCGCCGCGTAATAGCCCGGCCGCTGCGCCGGGGAGACGGGGAACTCGATGCGCGCGACCCGGCTGAGGGCGAACGCGAGCCCCGCCGCGCTCGCCCACGCCAGCGCGTCGAAGGCGGTGTGGATGGCGAGGTGTTCGGCGTCCATGTCAGCGCATCGGCGGCGGCGCGCGCCGGCTCAAAGCTTCGTCCACGCCCCGTTCGCCTGCGAGGATTTCACCGCCGCCTCGATGAAGGCCATGCCTTTCACGCCGTCGTCGATGGTCGGGAACATCACGCCCTCGGGCGGTTTCGCGCCGGTGCGCGCCGCTTTGATCGCCAGCGCGATTTCGGAATAGATGTTGGAGAAGCCCTCCAGATATCCCTCGGGATGGCCCGCCGGCACGCGAGTCATGCGCGCGTCCGCCGGCCCCGAGCCCGGCCCGCCGCGGGTGAGGATGCGGTTCGGCTCGCCCAGCGGCCCGAACACCATCTCGTTCGGGTTCGCCTGCGTCCAGTTCAGGCTCGCCTTCGCGCCATAGACGCGCAGGCGCAGGCCGTTCTCGTGGCCCGGCGCCACCTGGCTCGCCCAAAGCGCGCCGCGCGCGCCGTTGGCGTAGCGCAGCATCATCTGCACATTGTCGTCGAGCCGCCGCCCCGGCCCGAACGAGGAGAGATCGGCGGCCAGTTCCGCCACTTCGATCCCGACGACGAAATCGGCGAGATTATAGGCGTGCGTGCCGATGTCGCCGAGCGCGCCGCCAGCGCCCGAACGCGCCGGGTCGACGCGCCATTCCGCCTGCTTGTTGCCGTCCTTTTCCGGCGAACCGCTGAGCCAGTCCTGCGGATATTCGACCTGCACCAGCCGGATGTCGCCCAGTTCGCCCGCCGCCACCATCGCGCGGGCGCGCCGCATCAGGGGATAGCCGGTGTAATTGTGCGTCAGCGCGAAGATGCGGCCGGAGCGCTCGACCGCCGCCTTCATCTTGCGCGCCTCGTCGAGCGACAACGTCAGCGGCTTGTCGCAGATGACATGGATGCCGGCGTTGAGAAAGGCGTAGGTCGGCCCGGCATGGACATGGTTGGGCGTGACGATCGCCACCGCCTCGATGCCGTCGGGGCGCGCGGCTTCCGCCTTCGCCATCGTCTCGTAATCGTCGTAGACCCGGTCGGGCGGCAGGCCGAGCGCCGCGCCGGAGCGCCGCGCCTTGTCGGGGCTGGCCGACAGCGCCCCGGCGACGAGCTCGTAATGGCCGTCCATGCGCGCCGACAACCGATGCACCGCGCCGATGAAGGCGCCCTCGCCGCCGCCGACCATGCCAAGCCGGATGCGCGCGCCTGAAATGGAATCCGATAGCCCGCCGACCGCCATGAGTTTCTCCCTTTGCCGCGACCCTAAGTCCGGCCCGCCGCGCCGGCAAGCCTTGACCGCGGCTTTGGCCGCGCTAGACCTCGGCGCCATGCTTCGCTGGACGCGCTCGCCGCAATTCTTGAAACTGTTCGTCGGCCAGCACGTCGCCAACGGCCTCGGCGTGGCGGCGGGCGTGATGAGCGTCGCCGTGGTCGGCACGGCGGCGTTGGGGTTTTCCCACGGTTTTGGCGTCACGCTCGGCGCCATCGCCGCCAGCATCGGCGATTTCCCCGCGCCGTTGCGCGACAAGGCCAAGAGCATGAGCGTCGGCTTCGCGCTGGCGCTGGTGGCGGTCGCCGTCGCGCTGACCTGCGAGCGCTGGCTGCCGCTGGAGATCGTCGCCATCGGCGCGCTCTCCTTCGCCGCCGGCCTGATCAGCGGGTTCGGCCGCTGGGCGCTGGCGACCTCGATGCAGATTCTCATCGCCATGGTGCTGGCGCTCGGCCTGCCGCCGACCAGCCTGCGCGGCGAATTCGGCCTGCTGGCGCTGATGGCGGCGGGCGGCCTCGGCTATATCGCGATCTCGCTGGTCATCTCGCGGCTGATCGCGACCAGCGACCGGCGCATGATGACGAGCGAATCGTTGCGCGAATTGTCGAACTACCTGTTCGCCTACGCCCGCTTCGCTGACGCCGACGCCGATCTCGCCGGCGTCTATGGCCGGGTGATCCGGCAGCAGGCCGCCTTCTCCGAGCAATTGCAGGCCGCGCGCGCGCTGCTGCTGGAGCGGGCGCGCGCGACGCCGGAGCGGGCGCGGCTCGCCGCCTCGATCGGCCTGATGCTCGATGCGCTCGATGCGCTGGTCGCGGCGCAATGCGATCTGCCCGATCTGCGCGGCCTGCCGGCGGCGGGGGAATGGATG
>JAGWRL010000279.1 GCA_028876585.1 Pseudomonadota bacterium
AACATTCTTCGCGTGATTCTTGCCTGGCCGAGCCCCGCTTCGTCGGCGTCGATGTGTCGAAGTCCTGGATCGACATCGCCGACACGGCGGGGCGCAAGCAGCGCGTGGCGAATGAAGCTTGTGTGATCGCCGCCGCCTTCGCCGGTCCTTGGTCGAACTGCGCCGCCATCGTCTGCGAGGCGACGGGCGGCTATGAGCGCGCCTTGATGGACGTCGCCCAGGCGCAGGGCCTGCCGCTGCGCCGGGTCCACCCCAACCGCGCCCACGCCTTCGCCAAGGCGAGTTGCGGCTTGGCCAAGACCGACGCCTTGGACGCGAAAATGCTGGCCAAATTCGCGGCCTTCATGGCTGACGAGCCCGCGCCGCCCCTGCCCGGCCCCCAGACCCGGGAACTCGCCGCCCTGGTCGCCCGGCTCGTTCAACTCACCGATTTGCGCCAGAGCGAAACCTGTCGCTCGCAGATGGAGCCGGCAGCCGCCGTCAAAGCATCGATCGGCGCCGTGCTGCAAATCCTGGGCGAGCAGATCAAGGCCATGCAGAAGGCCATCGACGCCTTCATCGCCGCCGACCCCGTACTGAAGGCCAACAACGCCATCCTGCGCTCCTGCAAAGGCGTCGGACCGAAATCCGCGCAGGCGATCCTGGCCATGCTGCCCGAAATCGGCAGGCTCGACCGGCGCACAATCGCCGCGCTCGTCGGCGTCGCGCCGATCACAAGGTCTAGCGGATCCTCGATCAACGCCGCAAGCATAACCGGCGGGCGCAAGGCCCTGCGCGACATCCTGTTCATGGCCGCGCTCTGCGCCAGCAGCCACAACCCCACATTCAAGGCCTTCTACGACAGGCTCAGAGCCGACGGGAAACCCCACAAGCTCGCCATCGTCGCCGTCATCCGAAAGCTCGTCGTCACGCTAAACGCCATGGTCAAATCGCGCCAGACTTTCAAAAACGCGTTGACTTGAGACACGGTAGATTGCTTCGGCTCACGCTCGCAATGACGGCGGATCAACGCAAGCGCAATTTGCTTTAAACCGCCGCGCTCAGCCTTTCGCTGATCTCCCACAGCCGCTTGGCCGCCGTCGGGTCGCGCGCCGGCCCCGAGGTCGGCGCGAGCTTCCGCTTGGCGAAATATTCGCCGCTGACCCCCGCGACCTCGGCCGATTGGGCGAGAAACAGGAGAGTGTCGGCGCCCCGCTCGGGCGAGATCGCGAAGCGTTTGACCAGCGCGAAGATCGGCGCCGCCCAACCGCCCGCCTCGTCGGCGAAGCGCGAGGCGACCACGCCGGGGTGCAGGCAATTGGCGGTGACGCCGGTTCCCGCCAGCCGCCGCGCCAGTTCGCGCGTGAACAGGATGTTGGCGAGCTTGGAGCGCTGATAGGCGCGCAGGCCGTTGAAACGCTTTTCGCCTTGCAGGTCGTCGAAATCGAGCCTGGCGCCGCGGTGCGCCTGCGAGGCGGTGCAGACGATGCGCGCCGCCGGCGCCGCTGTCAGCCGGTCGAGCAGATGCGCGGTGACGACGAAATAAGACATGTGGTTGAGCGCGAACGTGCGCTCCAACCCCTCCGCCGTCAGCCGCCGATCCGCAAACACCGCGCCGGCGTTGTTGATCAGCACGTCGATGGCGGGCTCGTCGGCGGCGATCGCGGCGCCGACGCGCGCCGCCTCGCGCATCAGCGACAGGTCGGCGAGATGGGCCTTGTGGCCACGGCCGGGCGCGATCGCCTCCAGCCGTCGCAGCGTGGCGTCGGCGCGGGCGCCGTCGCGGGCGACGAATACGATGCGCGCGCCCTGTCGCGCCAGCGCGTCGACGGCCTTTTCGCCAATGCCGGAAGTCGCCCCGGTCGCCACAATGGTCCTGCCCTGCATGATCGCGTCTTCCTTGAACCGGTCGCAGCGTTTACAGCCTTCGCACCAAGAGGGGATAAGTGGGCGGTCTGCGCAATCACCTATGCGGCGCATTGGCGGGGTTCGTTCTCGCCGGAACGGCCGCCGCCGGGCCGGCGGAGGACGGTTTCGCCGCCTATCTCAACGGCGATTTCGGCAAGGCGGCGCAAATCTGGCGCCCCTACGCCGAAAACGGCGACGCGCGGGCGCAAGTGTTTCTCGGCGACCTGTTCTTCACCGGCCAAGGCGTCGCGCGCGATTACAAGCAAGCCCTGTTCTGGTTCAAACTCGCCGCCGACAAGAGCAGCGCCTCGGCGCAGTTCAATCTCGGCCTCGCCGCCGAAATGGGCGCGGGGCAGCCGCGTTCGGCGACGCAGGCGCTCGGCTGGTACAAGAAGGCGGCGGCGGCGGGAAAAGTCCCCGCCTTGCTGGCGATCGCGCGACTTTACCGCGTCGGCGGCGCCGGGGTGGAGCGCGATCCCGCCGCCGCCGCGCACTGGACCGAACAGGCCGCCAAGACCGGCGACGCGCAGGCGCAGGACGAACTCGGGGCGCTCTATCGGCTCGGACAGGGCGTGACGCCCGACCTCGACGCGGCGCGTCAGTGGCACCTGAAGGCGGCGTTGCAGGGCTATGGGCCGGCCGAGAACAACATCGCCATGATGTACCGCTACGGCGCCGGCGGCGCCGTCGATTACGAGCGCGCCTTCGGCTGGCTGCATCGGGCCGCCGATCACGGCGTGGCGGCGGCCAAATACAATATTGCCGCGATGTACGCGCTCGGCCTCGGCGCGGCGCGCGATCCGGTCGAGGCCTATGTCTGGTACGTCGCCGCCGCGAACGGCGGCGATCCCGACGTTCGCGCCCAGGCGGAGAAGGGGCTGTCGCTGCTGAAGACGCAGATGAAGCCGACCGAACTCGCCGCCGCCGAGCGCCGCCTCGCTCATTGAGCCGGCACGCCCTCGCCCTCGCGCCACGCCTTCAGCAACGCGGCGCGGCGGCGCGGATAGCGCGCCGGCGCGACCGTCAGCGAGGCGATCCGGTCGATGCGGAAATGGCGAAAATCCTGGCGCAATTCGCACCAGGCGGCGAGCATGTGCAGGCGGTCGAAATAGGCGAGCGCGAACGGCCAGACGGTGCGCTGGCTGGCGGCGGCGTTGCGGTCGGCATAGGCGATGACGAGCTTGCGCTCGCGCCGGATCGCCTCGCGCACGAGGCCGAGGTCGATCCGCTCCGTGACCGCCTCGGCCGCGCCGACCATCAGCCCCGCCGCATCGGCTTCGGCGCGCAATTCGGCCGGCAGCACGGTCTTGATCTTGCCGAGCGCCTTCAGCGCGGCGGCGGCGAGTTCGGCGTCGCCGCGTTTGGCGACCCAGCGCGAGCCCAGCACCAGCGCCTCGATTTCCTCACGCGAAAACATCAGCGGCGGCAGCAGGAAACCGGGCCTCAGCACGTAGCCGAAGCCGGCCTCGCCTTCGATCTCCGCCCCTCGGCCGCGCAGGGCGGCGATGTCGCGATAGAGCGAGCGCAGGCTGACGCCCAATTCCTCGGCCAGCCGCGCCCCCGCGACCGGGCCGCGATGGCGGCGCAGGATATCGAGCAGTTCCAGCAGGCGGTCGGCGCGGGGCATCGCACCGGCTTTGTAGAAGGGCGGCGGCGCAACCGCAAAGCGCGGGCGGCCCTTAACGGAAAAATCCGCAGCCGAGGATTTGCGCCCCGCAAGCCCCCTCCGCCGTCGTCGTGGCGCAGAAGACATGCGGCTCGAACGTCTTGGCCGCCGCGTCGAGCGTGAATTTCAGGCAGATCGGCGGGGCGTCGGCGGCGTCGTCGCGCCAATCCGAGACATTCACGTCTATTTGATCGGCGATCAGGGGATCACGGCTCGCCGGCGTGGAGGGGGAGCGCGACACCGGCTTGCGTCCGCGCGGCGCCAACAGATCGCCGGCGCGCACATCGGCCGCGCCGGCGCTGAGATCGGCGCGCATCGCCACCGTCGGCCGGTAATAGAACAGCCGTCCGTCAACGAACCGGATCCCGGCGGTGAACCGCCAGGCGCGCGCGTCGCCGTCGGGATGGCCGGCGTTGGGCATGATCGGCCAATCCGCCCGATCCGGCGAATCGCTGGCCAGCACCACCGCCTCCCCGTCTTCGGTCGCGCCGACGACGGTCGCCGCCCCGCCGCCATGGGTGAGCGCGACCGCCTTTGTCGTATCGAGCCGCCGGTCGCGCGATAGGGCGAACCAGCCGCCGGCGAAAATGACCGCGGCGACGCCGACGGCGAGGACGGCGAACAGCGCGCGCGCGTTGTTGCGCGCCGGCGTCGGCGACGCGGCGACGGCGCTCCGGGGCCGCCCGCCGGCCG
>JAGWRL010000280.1 GCA_028876585.1 Pseudomonadota bacterium
CGCTTTTGTGACCGGACATTCTAGCAAGAATGCAAGCGGCGGTACAGCCAGTCTGAAAATCGTGACGAGGATCGCCGCGACTCGCACTCAAGACCAAAGTGCTTTAGAGAAAGAACAAGGCTCACCCTCATCACAACAAAAAAAACGGCCAGCAGCATTCTGCTGCCGGCCGTTTTGATTTGCTCTTAAGCGCTGAGCCGATTACCGGTGACCGCCGCCGTGCCCACCGCCCCCGCCGTGGAAGCCGCCGCCGCCGCCATGGAAACCGCCGCCGCCACCGTGGAAGCCGCCGCCGCCGCCGCCCATGTGCGGCCCGGCGACAGCGGGCGCGCTAAGCGTCGCCAAGCCCAAAGTGAGGGCGGACAGTGAGGCGATCAAAGTTCCCTTCACTGACATGATCTTACTCCGTAACTCCGGTGGGATCCGCGCTCCGGCGATTTTGCCGGCCGCGCTCCCTTCACAGTGTCAACGTTGAGCCGGCAAACGGGTTCCTCCCGCGTCGGAATCCTGGCGAATTTTCGACTTAAGAAAATTTTACCCTTTTGTGCAGGTGATATATGAATGATTGTTCACTTTGACCCTCAAGGGGTGGCGAAACGCGCGCCATCCATGCCGATCGTGATCCCGGTGACATAGCCGGCGCGGTCCGAGCACAGGAAAACCACGACGTCGGCGATCTCCTGCGGGCTCGCCAGACGGCCGAGCGGGATGGCGGCCGCCTCGCGCCGGCGCGCCTCGGCGAGATCGACGCCCATCTGCTTGGCGCTCGCCGCCAGCCCCTCCGCCAGCCGTTCGGTCTCGGTCAGCCCCGGATTGACGCCGACGACGCGCAGGCCGCGCGCGGCGTAGGCGTTGGCGAGCCCCGTGGTGGCGAGCATCAAGGCGGCGTTGGCGGCGCCGCCGGCCAGATGCGTCGGCGAGGCGACCTTGCCGCCCATGCCGATGACATTGACGATGACGCCGCGCCCGCGCGCCGCCATCCGCTTCGACAGCGGATCGAACGCGTTGACATAAGTGAAGAATTTCGCGTCCATCGCCGCGCGCCAGTCCGCCGGCGCAAGCTCGTCGGCGCCCTTGCGCCGCGCCGCGCCGGCCGAATTCACCAGAATGTCGATCGCGCCTAGCCGCCGCTCGACCTCGTCGATGGCGTTGAGCGCCGCGTCGGCGTCGACGAAATCGGCGGCGACGCCGATCGCGCCGGGGACTTGCGCCACGGCGGCGGCGATGTTGGCGGGCGCGCGCGACGCCACCGCGACGCGGACGCCCTCGGCGGCGAGCGCTCGCGCGCAGGCGAGCCCGATGCCCTTCGTGCCGCCCGTCACCAGCGCGACGCGCCCTTGCAATCCGAGGTCCATCAGCTGTTCCTGACTTCGGCGGCGTAAGTTTCATGCCGGTCGGCGATCGCCTGCGCCAACGCGCCGGAGACGCCGAGTTCCTCGAACATGCGCGCCGCCTCGCGCATCTCCGCCGCGCGGCGCACGCCGTGGCGCGCCACCCGCTTGGGCATGCTGCGCACCAGTTCCTCCCATTCCATGCCGGGATAGGAGGCCGCGAGGCTTTTCAGCACGCCGGCGAGCACGCCGGCGCGGTCGGCGGCCTGCCCCAGATCGACCATGATCGCTTCCAGCCCCTTGATCACCAGCGAGCGGCATAATTTGGTGGCGGAGGCGACGCCGATCTCATGCCCGACGGTCTCGATCCGCATGCCGAGCGGGTTCAGCCGTCCGGCGACGTCCTCGCAGCGCGCGCCCCCGGCCAGAATCGGCGAGGCGAGGCCGAGGCCGGCGACCGGAGACATGACCGCGAATTCGACGAAATCGCGCCCCCCCAGCGCCTCGGCGACCAATCGCTTGGTGTGCGGCGAGACCGAGTTGAGGTCGACATAGACCTGGCCCTCGCGCAAATGCCCGGCCGCCGCGCGGGCGGCGTCGACGGCCTGATCGGCGGTGACGGCGGAAATCACGATCTCGGCCCCGGCGATCGCCGTCGCCGGGCTGCCGGCGAGTTGCACCTTGTCCTCGGCGGCGGTTTTGGCGAGCGGTTCGCGTTGCAGCGGATCGTCGCATTTGACGTCATAGACGGCGACCGTCGCGCCGCCGCCGGCGACCCATTCGCGGGCGAACAACTGGCCGACTTCGCCGTAACCGATCAGACCGAGCGCAAGCGTCATAGGGGCCTCCTTCAGATGAGCGGAACCGTCAATTCGGCGATCGCCGCGGCGGTTTCCGGCCGCACGCCGCGCCACCAGCGGAACGCCTCGGCCGCCTGCTCGACCAGCATGCCGACGCCGTCGGCGAGGCGCGCGACCCCGGCCGCGCGCGCCTGCGCCAGAAACGGCGTCAACCCCTTGCCGTAAACCAGCTCATAGGCGAGCGCGCGCGGGCCGAAACTCTCCGAGGGCATCGGCGGACGCTCGCCGCTCCAGCTCGCCGAGGTCGAGTTCAGCACGATGTCGTAAGGCGGCAGTTCGCTCAGGTCCGCGTAAGGCGCCGCCTCGACCGGCCCCAGCGCGGCGAAAGCGGCGACCAGCGCGGCGGATTTGGCGGCGTCGCGATTGGCGATGGTCAGCATCGCCGGCCCCAGCCCGAGGATCGCCGGGGCGGCGCCGCGCGCGGCCCCGCCCGCGCCCAGCAGCAGCACCCGGCGTCCCGCCACCGGCGCGCCGAGATTGACCTCGATGTCGCGCACCAGGCCGACGCCGTCGAAATTCTCGCCCAAAATCCGGCCGTCCTCGAATTTCAACGCATTGACCGCGCCGGCGGCGCGGGCGCGCTCGGAAAGCGAATGGGCGGCGGCGTAGGCGTCGAGCTTGAACGGCGCCGTCACATTCGCGCCGCGCCCGCCCGACTGGACGAAGGCGCGCAGCGCCTCGGCGAAGCCGCCGAGCGGCGCCTCGATGGCGCCGTAGCGCATGTCCTGCTGGCAGGCGCGCGCGAAAGCGGCGTGGATCTGCGGCGATTTGGAATGGCCGATCGGATTGCCGAATACGGCGTAGGCGTCCGTCACGATAGTCTCCCCTTGGCCGCCGCCTCATGCGACGGTTCGGCGCGGGGATCAACCGGGCGAGGCCAACAAAAAGCCGGGCGCTCGGCCCGGCTTGTTCTCGTGCGCGCCGATCGCGTCAGTGCAGGTAGGTGCGGCGACGCTCGCCGTCCTCGGCGAAGATGACGCGGCTGGTCGGCTGCATCCAGGTTGCGGCTTCGAGGGTCACACGCAGGCATTCGCCCAAATGCGCCCGCGCCACCCGCGCCGCAGCCTCTTCGTCGTCCGCCTGGATCACCTCGCTGCGGCATGGGGGACCGCTCTGGCCCGAGCGGTCGTAGTAGAAAGCGTGCCAAATCTGATGGCTCACGGATGCCTCCCGCATCTTAGGTGAACGCCGTATCGCGCGACGCTACACTCAACTTTGTTGCGATATTAACACACTGGTAACGAATCAGGCAAACGGAATGTTAAGAAATATAAAAATTTTCGTGAGCCGCGCTCGACTTCTACGAAGCTTTCCAGGCCAATAGAATCTGGGTCAAAGTCACAAGCAACTCCAGTACGATGAGAATCACGACGGTCGCTTCGAGGCGGATCGCGCGGTTGGCGTCGATGATGTCGGTCAGGGCGTGGGCGGTTTCGGCGATTGCTTCGAGCTTGCGTTTGAGCGTGCCGGCCCGCTCCTTCAGCTCGTATTCGTCCTCCAGCCGCGCGTAGAGCCGCTCCAGATCCGGCCGCTCCCACAGCACGTCGGGCTTTTCCTCGACCGCGACGCGGTTGGAGACGCTGTGCTGCGCCAGCAGCGCCTTGCCGATCAGCCGCAACATCGCGCGGCGGCTGAACGGCGCGCGGCCGCGCTCGGCCAATTCGCGCGCGAACGGCTCGATCACGTCGAACACGCTGTTCACCTCGCGCTCGTCGCGCGCCAGCGCCACCGACTTGGAAAGCGCGTCGGCGACGACGAGGAAACGCTCCGGCGACAGGTTCTTGACGTGGATCGGACCGCCGGCCTCGACCGGCTCGTCGGCGGCGGCGGAAATCACCAAAGTCGCGGTCTCGTCGTCAGCGCGGCCGCGCGCGCCCGTGACGCGCGCGCGCAATTGCGCCAGCAGATCCTCTTCCTCGACCGGCGACAGGCCGACCGTCACCGCGACGCCGAAGCGGAACAGCGCCACCATGCCGGCGCCGGCGCGGAAGGCGAGCGGCGCCTGCGACAGCGTGTCGGGGCGCTCCAGCCCGGCGGTGTCGATCCGGTCGCCGACCAGCAGCGCGCGCGCCGTCACGCGGACCGGTTGCGCGCTCGAAGTCTCGTCCATGTCCGCCCGCTTCTATTCGACCGGCTCGACCCCGTCCGCCGTCACCCGGGTCAGCACGCCGGTGTGAATATTGAAAATAAAACCCTGAAGCGACAGCCGTCCCGCCGCGACCGCCTCGGCGATCCAGGGAAAGGTCATCAGATTGGCGAGCGACACGCGCACCAGGCCCGCCTCGATCGCGTCGAGGCTCGGCGACGGCCCGCTCGCCTCCAGCGCCGGCTTGCCGATCTCGACCCAGGAGGCGACGAAATCGCGCGCCTGCGGCGGCGCGCCATAGAGCAGCGCGCGCGCGCCGCCGCATTGCGCATGGCCCATCACCACCAGCCGCGAAACCTTGAGCACCCGCACGCCGAACTCGATGGCGGCGCTGGAGCCGTGGTAGCCGGGGCTGTCGGGCTGATAGGGCGGCGCGATGGCGGCGACGTTGCGCAGCACGAACAATTCGCCCGGCGTCGCGCCGAAGATCGTCTGCGGATCGACGCGCGAATCCGAGCAGGCGAGGACCATCGTCTCCGGGCTTTGGCCCCAATGGGCCAATTCCTCGTAGCGCGCGCGCTCGGCCGGCCAGGTCTCGGCCCTGAACTTCCGGTATCCCTCGATCAGATCGTCCATCGCACACCTCCGCCTTCGCCGCCCTTGGCTAGCCCGGCCCATTGTGCAACGCAATATGGCGGATCAGCCGACGCGGGCGGTCTCACGTGAAATTTCGGTGAGCGCACGCACCTGCGCCGGGCGCAGCGGCTGGATCAGGCCGGCCGACATCACCAGCTGCGCGGCCTCGTTGGGGGTGATCGCCAGTTCGATCACGTCCTCAGCCGGCACATAGAAATAGAAGCCGGTGGTCGGATTGGGCGTGCAGGGCAGGAACACCGAGATCATCGGCTTCTCGCCCAGCGCCTCGGCGATCACCGGCGGCGGGTCGGAGGAGATGAACACGATCGACCATTGCCCTTTGGCCGGATATTCGACCAGCCCGACCTTGCGGAATTGCGTGCCGCCCTCGCGAAAGATCGTCTCGAAAATCTGCTTCAGGCTCTTGTAGACGCTGCGCAGCACCGGCGTGCGGTCGAGCATCGCCTCGCCCGCGCTGACGAAGCTGCGACCGGCGATATTGGCGGCCAGGAAGCCGAGAAAGGTAATGCCGACCAATGCGATGACGACGCCGAAGCCGGGCACGTGAACCGGCAGGTAGGTGTCGGGCCACAGGCTCGCCGGGGCGAGCGGGCGCACCCAGTTGTCGATCAGCGACACCATCCACCAGGCGAGATAGACGGTCAGCGCCAGCGGCCCGAACACGACCAGGCCGGTGAAGAACCATGACCGAAGCCGCTGCGCGAAGGTGCGATGCGGCAGAGGCAGCCTGGGGGGTTCGAGCGTCATCTAACAGGTCTCGCCGCGGCCGGCATCGTGCGTCATCCCGGCAGGCTACTCGACCGTCACGGATTTCGCCAGATTGCGCGGCTGGTCGGCATCCTTACCCATGATGACGGCGGTATGATAGGCCAACATTTGCACAGGCGCTGCATAGACAATAGGCGCGAAGGTCGGCGCCATGTCGGGCATCGGCAGGAAGCTTTCAATCGCCACCGCCGCCTCCTGCGCCGCATGGGCGTCGCCGATCAGCACGATCCGGCCGCCGCGCGCCGCGACTTCCTGCATGTTGGAGATGGTCTTTTCGAACACCGGATCGCGCGGCCCGAGCACGATCACCGGCATCGCAGAATCGATCAGGGCGATCGGCCCGTGCTTCAATTCGCCCGCCGCATAGCCCTCGGCGTGGATATAGGACAGCTCTTTAAGCTTCAGCGCGCCTTCGAGCGCCAGCGGATAGGCGGCGCCGCGGCCGAGATAGAGCACGTCGCGCGCCTGCGCCAACGTATGCGCGATCTTCTCCACCGCCGGCTCCAGCTTGAGCGCCTCGGCGAGCAGGCCGGGTGTGGCGACGAGTTCGCCGACGCGGGCCGCCTCGTCCGCCTCGCTCAAGACGCCGCGCGCGCGGCCGAGCGCCAAAGCGAGGCAGGCGAGCGCGACCAGTTGGCAGGTGAACGCCTTGGTCGAGGCGACGCCGATCTCCGGCCCCGCCAGCGTCGGGGCGACGACATCGGCGAGCCGGGCGATGCTGGAGGTCGGCACATTGACCACCGCGATGGTGCGCCCGCCATTTTCGCGAACGTAGCGCATCGAGGCCAGCGTGTCGGCGGTTTCGCCCGATTGCGAGACGAAGATCGTCAGCCCGCCCTTGTCGACGGGCGGCTCGCGATAGCGATATTCGCTCGCCACATCGACCTCGACCGGCAGCCGGGCGAAGCGTTCGATCCAGTATTTGCCGATCATCCCCGCCATCGAGGCGGTGCCGCAGGCGACGATGCTGACGCGGTTGAGGCTCATCGGGTCGCAAGGCCAGTCGAACGGCTTCAGGCGCTGCGCGCTGAGATCGACGTAATGCGAGATCGTGTGGCCGAGCACTTCCGGCTGCTCGTGGATCTCCTTGGCCATGAAGTGCCGGTAATTGCCCTTCTCCGCCAGCAGGCCGCCGGCGGGGGATTTGATGAAGCGCCGCGTGACGGGCTTGTTGTCGGCGTCGCGGAACTCGACGCTTTCGCGCGTCGCGATCACCCAGTCGCCCTCTTCGAGATAGGCGACGCGGTCGGTGAACGGGGCGAGCGCCAGCGCGTCGGAGCCCAAAAACATCTCGCCCTCGCCCTGCCCGACTGCGAGCGGCGCTCCTTGCCGCGCGCCGATGAGCAGATTGTCCTCGCCCTTGAACAGGAACACCAGCGCGAAGGCGCCGCGCATGCGCCCGAGCGCGGCGTGGACGGCCTCGGCCGGGCTCTTGCCGCCATCCATCTCGTCGGTGACGAGGAAGGCGGCGATCTCGCTGTCGGTCTCGGTGGCGAAGCGGTGGCCCTTGGCGGCCAGTTCCTCGCGCAGGGTGCGGAAATTCTCGATGATGCCGTTATGCACGACGGCGAGGCGGTCGCTGGCGTGCGGATGGGCGTTGTTCTCGGTCGGCTTGCCGTGCGTCGCCCAGCGGGTGTGGCCGATGCCGATCTCGCCGGCGAGCGGGCGCTCGGCGAGCTTCGCCTCCAGGTTGCGCAGTTTGCCCTCGGCGCGCACGCGGCGCAATTCGCCGCCGTCCAGCGTCGCCACGCCGGCGGAATCGTAACCGCGATATTCCAGACGCTTCAGCGCCTCGACGATCCGCGGCGCCGCCGCGCCCTTGCCCAGAATGCCGACAATCCCGCACATGACGATCCCTCTGGCCGTTGCGGCGCCGCCGCCAGCCTCTTGCCAACTTGGGGAAGCAGCAAGCGCCGGGCCAGCCGCCCGCGCCGCGATTCCCTTGTCCCGAAAGCCTATGCCGTCAGCAATTTGGCGCGGGCGTGGCGGGAATGGCGTCGAACCCCGCCTGTCTCGTTTTGGCGCAAGGCCCGTCCCGAAACGCCTTCCTTCCCGCCGCGATGCCGCTTAAGAGCGCGGCGACAAGGGAACGAACCTAATGGCGCCACGCCTGCAATTGCGCGACATCCACCTGACCCTCGGCGTCACGCCGCTGCTGGTCGACGCCGAACTGTCGATTTCGCCCGGCGACCGCATCGCGCTGGTCGGGCGCAACGGCTCGGGCAAATCGACGCTGCTGCGGATCGCGGCGGGCGAGATCGCGCCCGATTCGGGCGAGCGCTTCGCCCAGCCCGGCGCCAAAATGGCCTATCTCGAACAGGCGCCGGATTTCTCCGGCTTCGCGACCGCGCTCGATTATGTCGCGCACGGGCTCGACGAGACCGAGCATTACCGCGCCCGCGCGCTGCTCGACGAGGCCGGGCTCGATCCGCTGGCCGACCCCCGCCGCTTCTCCGGCGGCGAGGCGCGCCGCGCCGCGATCGCCAAAACGCTGGCGCCCGAACCGGAAGTGCTGCTGCTCGACGAGCCGACCAACCATCTCGACATCGTGGCGATCGAATGGCTCGAACAACGGCTGATCGAATCGCGCGCCGCGTTCGTGCTCATCAGCCACGACCGGCGCCTGCTCTCCAATCTCACCAGCGCCACGGTCTGGCTCGATCGCGGCGTGACGCGCCGGCTCGACCGCGGCTTCTCCGCCTTCGAGGCGTGGCGCGACCAGACGCTGGAGATGGAGGAACTGGAGCGCCACAAGCTCGGCCGCAAGATCAAGGACGAAGAACATTGGATGCGCTACGGCGTCACCGCGCGGCGCAAGCGCAACGTGCGCCGCGTCGACGAACTGGCGGGCTTACGCACGCAGTTGAAGGAAGCGCGCAGCGCGCCGGCCAATGTGACGATGAGCGCGCAGGACCTGAAGCCGTCGGGCGCGCTGGCGGTGGAACTGACCAAGGCGAGCAAGACGCTGGGCGAGCGCTGCCTCGTCAAGAACCTGTCGTTCCGGCTGTTGCGCGGCGACCGGCTCGGCATCGTCGGCCCCAACGGCGTCGGCAAGACGACGCTGCTGCGGGCCGTGCTGGGCGAGCCGCTCGCGGTCGCAGGCGAGATCGTGCAGGGCAAGAACACGCGCATCGCGTACCTGGACCAGGCGCGCGCCGCGCTCGACGACAGCAAGTCGGTGTTCGACGACGTGCGCGGAGAGGGCGGCGCCAACGTCGTGCACCTCGGCGTGCGGGGTCACGAGACGATGGAGCTGCGCAGCTACC
>JAGWRL010000281.1 GCA_028876585.1 Pseudomonadota bacterium
GCTCGCCTTCTCGTCGGCGACCGCGCTGACGATGACGAGCCTGATGGGCGTGATGATCATTTTCGCGCTGTCCTACAACGTGCTGCTGGGGCAGACCGGGCTGCTGTCGTTCGGCCACGCCGTCTATTTCGGCCTCGGCGGCTTCGTCGCGATCCATACGATGAACGTCGTCATCCACGACAAGCTGCCGGTGCCGATCCCCGCGATTCCGCTGGTTGGCGGGCTGGCGGGGCTCGCCTTCGGAATCCTGTTCGGGCTCGTCTCGACCCGCCGCGCCGGCATCGTGTTCTCGATGATTTCGCTCGGGCTGGGCGAACTGGTGTCGTCGAGTTCGTTCATCCTGCGCTCGTTCTTCGGCGGCGAGGAGGGGATCACGACCAACCGCGCCAAGCTGGCGCCGTTTTTCGGGCACAAGTTCGGCTCGCAACTCGAAGTCTATTATCTCATCGCCGCCTGGTGCTTCGTCTGCGTCGCCGCGATGTACGCGCTGACCCAGACCCCGTTCGGGCGCATGTGCAACGCGGTGCGCGAGAACCCGGAGCGGGTCGAATTCGTCGGCTATTCGCCGCGCCTGCTGCGGTTGATCGCCTTCTGCTTCGCCGCCTTCTTCGCCGGCGTCGCCGGCGCGCTCAGCGCGATCAGTTTTGAGATCATGAACGCGCAACAGCTGGGCGCGCAGCAATCGAGCCTGGTGCTGCTGATGGCCTATATCGGCGGCGTCGGCTCGTTCGCCGGCCCGATCGTCGGCGCGGTGATCATCACTTTCCTCCAGATCACGCTGTCGGACATCACCAGCGCCTGGCAGCTCTATTTCGGCCTGATGTTCATCGGCGTCGTGCTTTATGCGCCCGACGGCGTGGTGGGCTGGGCGCGGATGCATCTGCGCGCGCTGCGCTCGGGCGAGGCGTGGCGGCTCGCGCCGGCCTACGCCATGGTCGCCCCGGCTTTGGCCGCCGCCGGCGCCGGCGCCATCATGATGATCGAGCTGGCCAACCGCCAGCTCGCGCTGGCGCGCAGCGAAGGGTCGGCGATGCGGCTGCTCGGCTTCGACGTCGACGCGTCGACGGCGTGGCCGTGGATCATCGCGGCGCTGCTGCTGTTGTTGGGCGTCGGCGTTGGCCGCTGGCTGTGGCCGAGGGTCGGCGACGCCTGGGGCGAGGTCAACGCGCGGCTGCATGTCAGGGGCGCGGCGTGACGGCGGCGCTCGCGATCGTCGATCTGCACAAGAGCTTCGGCCCGGTGCGGATCATCCGCGGCGTTTCGCTCGAAATCGCCGCCGGCGAGCGGCACGCGATCATCGGGCCGAACGGCGCCGGCAAATCCACCTTGTTCAACCTCATCAGCGGCCGCATCGCCCCGAGTTCGGGCGAGGTGCGGTTGCGCGGCGAGAGGATCACCGGCCTGCCGCCGTTCCAGATCAACCGCCGCGGCCTGTCGCGCAGCTTCCAGATCACCAACATTTTTCCGAGCCTGACGGTCGAGGAGAATCTGCGCTGCGCCGTGCTGTGGTCGCTCGGCTACAAATACGCGTTCTGGACCTCGATCAACCGGCTGCGCGACGTGCGCGAGCGCGCCGAATGGTTGATGGAGCGCATCGGGCTGACCGCGCGCCGCCACGCGCAGGCCGGCGTGTTGACTTATGCCGAGCAGCGGGCGCTGGAGATCGGCGTGACGATCGGCGGCAGCGCCGAAGTGATCCTGCTCGACGAGCCGACGGCGGGGATGAACAACAGCGAGACGGAGCAGGCGGTGGCGCTGATCCGCAAGGTGACCGAGGGCAAGACGCTGGTGATGGTCGAGCACGACATGGGCGTCGTCTTCAACCTCGCCGACCGCATTTCGGTGCTGGTCTATGGCCAGATCATCGCCAGCGACACGCCCGCGCGCATCCGCGAGAACGCGGCGGTGCGCGAAGCCTATCTCGGACAGGCGGAACATTGATGGCCGCGCCGCTGCTCGAAGTCGTCGATCTGCACGCCTATTACGGCAAGAGCCATATCCTGCGCGGCGTCACCTTCCATGTCGGGGAAGGCGAGATCGTCAGCCTGCTCGGCCGCAACGGCGTCGGCCGCTCGACGACGGTCAAGGCGATCATGGGCGCGGTGGCGCCGCGCGGCTCGATCCGCCTGCGCGGCGAGGAGATCGCTGGCCTGCAACCCTACCAGACCGCGCGCAGGGGCCTCGGCTACGTGCCGGAGACGCGCGACATCTTTCCCGGCCTCACCGTCAAACAGAACCTGCAACTTGGCGAGAAACCCGGCAAGGTCGGCGGCCGCTGGGCGATGGAGGACATGTTCGGCATGTTCCCGCAACTCAAAGACCGCGCCGACACCCGCGCCGGCTTCCTCTCCGGCGGCGAACAGCAGATGCTGACGATCTGCCGCACGCTGATGGGCGACCCCAGCCTGGTGATGATCGACGAGCCGACCGAGGGCCTGTCGCCGATGATGGTGGAGCATGTCGGCCGGCTGCTCGACGAGATCGCCAAACGCGGCGTCGCCATTCTGCTGGTCGAACAGAAGCTGACGATCGCGCTCAAGATCAGCCACCGGCTTTATGTGATGGGGCACGGAACCATCGTGTTCGAGGGCGCGCCCGCCGAACTCGCCGCCGCCGCCGCCATTCGCAAGGAATGGCTCGAAGTGTGAGCGGCGCGAGGCGAGGTTAGATCGCGAACGCCGCCGGGCGGGCGCTCGCCAATATCTGCCCCAACTCGGGCTTGCACGAGCCGCAGTTGGTGCCGGCCCTGACGCGGGCGCCGATCGCTTCGACGTTGTTCGCGCCGCCGGCGATCGCCGTTTCGATCGTCTTGCGGCCGACGCCAAAGCACGAACAGACGATCGCGCCCTGATCGGCGCTCGGGTCGCGCGGCGCGCCGGCCAGCAGCGACAGCCGCGCCTCGGGCGCCAGTTCGTCGCTCGCAAACAGCCCCGCCAACCATGTGCGCGAGGGCAAGCGATGGTCGGGCGCGACGAACAGGCAGCCTTCGAGGCGGCGGTTGCGCACCCAGGCGAAGCGATAGCGGCCGGCGGCGGCGTCGTGGAAGGCGATCCACTCGCAATCGGGATCGTCGGCGCCCAGACGCTGGCGCGCCCAGGCCTGCCAATCCGCCGGCGGCTCGTCGCCGGCCAGCTCCTGGCGCCAATAGCCCTCGCCCTGGCCTTCCACCCAGTAGCCCTCCCCCGTCGCAATCGGCCGCCGGCGCGAGAGCGCGAAGGCGTGCCAGCGCGCGGCGTAAGGGGCGACGCGGATCGGCGTGTGTTTCGATTCGGGTTGACCCGAAAGTGGATCGACGGCGGGATTGACCAGCGCGTTGACGCGGCCGGCGCCGGCGAATTGATCGCTCCAATGCATCGGCGCGAACACGGCGCCCGGCCGCATCGCCGGCGACAGCCGCACCCGCGCCACCATCCCGCCCCAGCCGCTTTGCAGCCGCGCCAGCGCGCCGTCGGCGAGCCCGAGGCGGCGGGCGTCGTCGGGATGCATCTGCGCGTAAGGCTCGAACACATGCGCATTGAGCCGCGCCGATTTGCCGGTGCGCGTCATCGTGTGCCACTGATCGCGCACCCGGCCGGTGTTGAGCTGCAACGGATAATCGGCGCCGGTGGCGTTGATGGGCGCGCGGGGCGCAACCGGCAGCAGCCGGGCTTTGCCGTCGCGGGTGAGGAAGCGCCCGGCGCCAAACAACCGCGCCGTCCCATAGGGCGCGTCCGTCGTCACCGGCCATTGCACCGCCGCGAGGTCGGCGTAAGCGGCGTCGGAGAGCCCGGCGAGCGCGGAAATGTCGAACGCGCGCGCGCCGCCGTTCTCGAAGCCCGACAGCGCCGCATGCTCGCGAAAAATCTCGGCGGCCGAGCCATAGTTGAAGCCGTCGAAACCCATGCGCCGCGCCACATCGCAGACGATGCGCCAATCATGCCGCGCCGCGCCGGGCGGGGCCAGAAAGTCGCGCTGGCGCGAAATGCGCCGCTCCGAATTGGTGACCGTGCCGCTCTTCTCGCCCCAGCCGGTCGCGGGCAGCAGCACATGCGCGAGGCGCGTGGTGTCGGTCGCCGCGACGCAATCCGACACGACGACCAGCGGGCATTTGGCCAACGCGGCGCGCGCGCGCTCGGAATCGGGCAGGCTGACGAGCGGGTTGGTCGCCATGATCCAGACCGCCTTGATGCGGCCCTCGCCTATCGCTTCAAACATCTCGACCGCTTTCAGCCCGGCTTTCCCGGCCATCGCCGGCGAGCGCCAGAACCGCTGCACGCGGTCGCGATGCGCGGGATCGTCGATCTCCATATGCGCGGCGAGTTGATTGGCGAGGCCGCCGACCTCGCGCCCGCCCATGGCGTTGGGCTGGCCGGTGAGCGAAAACGGCCCCATGCCGGGGCGGCCGATGCGGCCGGTCGCAAGGTGGCAATTGATGATCGCATTGACCTTGTCGGTTCCGGCCGACGATTGATTGACGCCCTGCGAATAGAATGTGACGACGCGTGCGGTTTGCGTAAACAGCGCGTAGAGGCCTTCAATCCGTGCGGGATCGAGCCCGGTAAGCTCGGCGACCGCAGGAATGGAAGGCGCTGAGGCGCGCGCTGCCGCAACGGCAGCATCGAAACCTAAGGTGTGCTCGGCGATAAATCTGCGGTCGAGCGCTTCGCTCTCGGCGAGATGTGCGAAGAGGCCATTGAACAGCGCCACATCGCTGCCGAGCCGCAGCGGCAAATGCAGGTCGGAATCGTTGCAAGTGGCGGTACGGCGCGGGTCGA
>JAGWRL010000282.1 GCA_028876585.1 Pseudomonadota bacterium
TGCGCCTTCAGGGCCGGGCCTTCGTGGGTGAGCAGGTCGCCCAGTTCCAGCACGGAATTGTCGAGATCGTCGCGGAAGATCGCCTCGCCCAGATGCTCCATGAAGATGCGCCCGATCGGCGAGCGGTTATAGAAGATGCCGCCGTTATGGCCGGGGCAGGTCCAGAGCTGGTTGCCTTCCTCGGCATAATCGACGAGCGCGCCGAAGAACGGGGTCTTCAGCGTCTCGGCGTATTGCTTGAGGCGCGAGACGAGATTTTTGGCGATGAACTCCGGCGTCTCCTCGGCGAGGAACACATAGCCGTCGATGAAATCGAGCACTTCGACCGGAATGTCCTCGAAACGCTTGCCGCGCACGAGGATGACGATGGGCATTTCCAGCCCGCGCTTTCGCATGAGGTTGATGAGCGAGGCGGCCTTGCCTTCGAGCCCCTTCTTGCCCCAGTCGACGACCATGCAGCCGATGGCCGCGTCCGTCTGGACCGCGATTTCGGCGTCGTCGAGCCGTCGGGCGCGCACGACCTGGAAGCCCATGCGCTCGATGGCGGCGATGATCTGGGCGACGCGGTTGCCCTCGAGGTCGTCGGCGTCGAAGTTCGGGGCCGAGAACAGGAAGGTGAAACGCTGGAAGTAGTTCATTCGAGGTCTCCGCGCCGTGCGGTCTAACGGGCGTCGATGCGGTGGACAACAGGGACGCGACGAATTCGTGACATCTTGGGCTTCCGCCGCGCCGGCCCCGGCGCGCGCAACGGACTTGATCGGGGGAAGCGCGAAGCGCAAAAGCCCGCTCCATGCTGCATATCAACGACCTGACCTACCGCCTCGGCGAGCGCGTCCTCATCGACCACGCCTCGGTCGCGATCCCGACCGGCGCGCGCGTCGGCCTCGTCGGGCGCAACGGCGCCGGGAAGACCACGCTGTTCCGCATCGTGCGCGGCGAACTCGCCTCCGAGACCGGGTCGATCGCCACCGCGCGCAACGCCCGCATCGGCTCGGTGGAGCAGGAGGCGCCGGGCGGGGCGCAGAACCTCATCTCCTTCGTGCTGGACGCCGACGTGGAGCGTCGCAAGCTGCTCGCCGAGGCCGAGCACGCGCACGACGCGCATCGCATCGCCGAAATCCAGACCCGGCTCGCCGACATCGACGCCCATGCCGCGCCGGCGCGGGCGGCGCGCATTCTGGCGGGTCTCGGCTTCGACGAGGCGGCGCAGGGGCGGGCGCTGTCGGAGTTCTCCGGCGGCTGGCGGATGCGCGTGGCGCTGGCGGCGGTGCTGTTCTCCGCGCCCGACCTGCTGCTGCTCGACGAGCCCACCAACTACCTCGACCTCGAAGGCGCCTTGTGGCTCGTCGATTACCTGAAGACCTATCCCGCCACCGTCGTCATCATCAGCCACGACCGCGACCTGCTCGACGACGTCGCCAACCACATCCTGCATCTCGACCGCGGCAAGCTCACCTTATGGACCGGCGGCTACACCAGCTTCGAGCGCCAGCGCGCCGAGATGATCACCCTACAGGGCAAGGCGGCCAAGAAGCAGGAGGAGAAGCGCAAGCACCTGCAATCCTTCGTCGACCGCTTCCGCGCCAGCGCCACCAAGGCGACGCAGGCGCAGTCGCGGCTGAAGATGCTGGCCAAGATGGCGCCGGTCGCGGTGACGATCGACGACAGCGTGCTGCCGTTCAAGTGGCCGCCGATTTCCAAGAAACTCGCCTCGCCGCTGGTGACGCTGGAGGGCGTGACGGTCGGCTACGACGGCCGCGCGGTATTGTCGCGGCTGAACCTGACCTTGCAGGCCGACGACCGGATCGGCCTGATCGGCGCCAATGGCAACGGCAAATCCACCTTCGCCAAGCTGATGGGCGGCCGGCTCGCGCCGATGTCGGGCAAGATGGTGCGGGCGGGCAAGCTGGAAGCCGGCTTTTTCGCGCAGCATCAGGTCGACGACCTCGCCGAGGGCGGCAGCGCCTACAGCCACATCGCCGCCAAAATGCGCGGCGAGCCGGAGGCCAAGATTCGCGCCCGCGTGGCCCGCGTCGGCTTTTCCTCGGCCCGCGCCGACACGCCCGTGGAGCAATTGTCGGGCGGTGAGAAGGCGCGCCTGTTGATGGGGCTGACGACGTTCGAGGGGCCGCAATTGCTGATCCTCGACGAGCCGACGAACCATCTCGACATCGACAGCCGCGCCGAATTGATCGAGGCGATCAACGATTACGAGGGCGCCTGCATCCTCATTTCGCACGATCGGCGGCTGCTTGAGGCTTGCGCCGACCGGCTGTGGTATGTCGCGGGCGGGCAGGTGCGCGATTTCGACGGCGATCTCGACGATTACGCCCGCCTCGTGCTCGGCCAGTCCGCCGACAGGCCGGCGGCGAAGCCAAAAGCCGCCGCGGCGGCGCGCACGCAGGAACCGCCGCTCGATCGCCAGATTGCCGCAGCGGAACAGAAGATACATCGCTTCCAGGACTTGTTGACGCGAGTGGACGAAGCGCTCGCCAAGGCAGCCGGGCAGGGCGCGGCGTCGACGCAGGCGCATGATCTTGCCGCCAAGCGGCGGGAACTTGAACGTGCGCTGGTCGCCGCGGAGGAGACCTGGCTCGAATTGTCGATGAAGGCGGAAGCGACGAACTGAGCCGACCGCAATATTAAAATGGATGAAGGGTTGCGTGTTTCCCTATCGCGCAGTTGTGATAATTTTCGCGGAATCACTTCCGGCGCCTATTGCGAATTACCGATAATCGTATAAATACTTTGCTCACATTCACTTGGGGGAAAGTCATGATGACGGGCGATTCGGGGTCCAGCGACTATGTGGCTTTGGCGGCTGAGGTTGTTTCCGCGTTTGTGGGTCACAACTCTCTGCCGGTTTCCGAACTCCCCGGCCTGATAACTTCCGTCCACGCCGCGTTGATGAAGATTTCCGGCGGCGGCGTCGCCCCGGCGGCGAGCGAGCCGGAAGTGTTGACCCCCGCCGTGCCGGTCCGCAAGTCGATCACGCCCGATTACCTGATCTGCCTCGACGATGGACGCAAGTTCAAGTCGCTGAAGCGGCATCTCGCGTCGCTCGGCATGACGCCCGATCAGTATCGGACGAAATGGAATCTTGCCGCCGACTATCCGATGGTGGCCTCGAATTACGCGGCGACCCGCTCGGCGCTGGCCAAGAAGATCGGCCTCGGCCAGAACCGCAAGCGCGGCTGAAAACGGCGCCGGCGACCGGGCAAAAGCCCGGCCGCCGCTTGGCGTCATTTCTCTCCCGGCGTGCCGTCGAACTTCTTCTCCAGACTGGCCCAGCAGTCGATATAATCCTGCTGCATCGCCGGATTTTGCGCCGCCCAGGGCGTGAGATGTTGCGGAAACCGCGTCTCGAACATGAAGCTCATCGTCTCGTCGAGCTTTTCCGGCCGCAACTCGCCGTTGGAGGCGCGCTCGAACGCGTTGCGGTCGGGGCCGTGCGGCAACATGCAATTGTGCAGGCTCAGGCCGCCGGGGACAAAACCCTGCGGCTTGGCGTCATAGACGCCGTAGATGTTGCCCATAAGCTCCGACATGACGTTCTTGTGGTACCAGGGCGGGCGGAAACTGTGCTCGGCCACCAGCCAGCGCTCGCGGAACAGCACGAAATCGATGTTGGCCGTGCCCTCGACGCCCGAAGGCGCGGTCAGCACGGTGAAGATCGAGGGGTCGGGGTGATCGAACAGGATCGCGCCGACCGGGGAGTAAGTGCGCAGATCGTATTTGCACGGCGCGTAATTGCCATGCCAGGCGACGACGTCGAGCGGGCTGTGGCCGATCCGCGTCTCGTGGAACTGGCCGCACCATTTGACCACGACGCGCGAGGGCGTCTCGCGATCCTCATAGGCGGCGACGGGGGTTTTGAAATCGCGCGGATTGGCGAGGCAGTTGGCGCCGATCGGGCCGCGGTTGGGCAGATTGAACTTCTGCCCGTAATTCTCGCACACGAAACCGCGGCACGGTCCTTCCAGCACTTCAACGCGATAGACGAGGCCGCGCGGCAATAGCGCGATCTCCTTGGGCTCGACGTCGATGATCCCGAGTTCGGTGCGAAAGCGTAAGCGGCCCTGCTGCGGCACGACCAGCAATTCGCCGTCGGCGGAGAAGAAATATTCATCCGTCATCGAGCGGGCGACGAAATACATGTGGGTCGCCATGCCGGTCTGCGTGTTGACGTCGCCGGCCGTCGTCACCGTGCGCATGCCGGTGATCCAGGTCAGCGTATCGTCGGTCTGGGTGACGGGGTCCCAGCGATATTGGCCGAGGCTCGTCACGCCGGGGGTCACGAACGGCGCCGATTTCCAGTTGGGAATCTCGATCGCCTGAAAGCGGGCGGTGTGCTGGACGCTGGGGCGGATGCGATAGCACCAGGTGCGTTCGTTATGGCCGCGCGGCGCGGTGAAGGCGGTGCCGGAGAGCTGCTCGGCATAGAGGCCGTAGTTGCATTTCTGCGGGCTGTTCTGGCCCTGCGGCAAGGCGCCGGGCAGCGCCTCGGTCTCGAAATCGTTGCCGAAGCCGGGCATGTAGCCGAGCGCGTTGGCGTTGGTCGCGTCGCGGGCGGGAACGGGGAAAATCGAAGTCATGGCGATGCCATCCTTTCACTGACGCGAAGCCTCGCACAGAAATCCGGCGAAGAAATCCGCCAATTCGTCGCGCGCGTCGAGCGGCAGCACATGGGCGACATGCTGATCCGGCCGCGCCACGACCAGCGCGCCGTTGCGGTCGACGCCGCGCAGATCGGACAGATCGGCCTTGGGATCGATGCAGAACATCTTCTCGTAATCGCGCAGGCCGAGCCGGCCCTTGGGCGGCCACAACAGGCCCGGCGCCGCCTCCAGCCGCAACGTGCGGTGAGCCTGCGGGAACACGGCGCGCACGTCGATCAGCGCGTCGATGTCGGCGCCGGCGGGGGTGAAGCGGCGCGGCGGCGACGCCTTGGCCTCAGTCAGCCATTCGCACAGCGCCCGCAGCGCCGGCGACTCGAATTGCGCGAAGGCGATCAGCCGCCAGCGCCCGTCGGCGGGGAACGCCTCGCCCAACTGCATCGGCCGGGCGTCGGCGAGCCGGATCACCGGCGCCGAATGCAGCCGCTCGCCGACGACGAAGCCCTTGGCGAGCGACTGATGCGCCGACTTGCCGGTGAGCGCGGAGGGCGGATAGCGGGTGACCGTGCCGGCGGTGTAGCGTCCGGCCTGGACGAAATAGCGCTGCACCTTCGCCGGCTCGACGCCGTCCGGGCGCTGCTCCGATTTGAGCGGCGCGCTGATCAGGGCGGCCCATTCGCGGTCGAAGTCGATCAGGTTCTGCGCGATGGCCTGCCGTTCGGCCGAATAGCTGGCGAGCAACGCCGCCGGGCTTTGTGCGCGCAGCACGGCGGCGAGTTTCCAGCCCAGATTGAAGGCGTCCTGCATCGACACGTTCATGCCCTGGCCCGCCTTCGGGCTGTGAGTGTGGCAGGCGTCGCCGGCGATGAAGACCCGGGGCTCGGGCGCGCCGTCGTCAAAACGGTCGGTGAGGCGCTGGCCGATTTCGTACACCGACCACCACGCCGTCTCCTTCACCTCGAAGGCGTAAGGCCGCAGGATGCGCTGGGCGGCGCGGATGAGATCTTCAAGTGTAATGGCGCGCGTGGCGACCCGCTCGTTGGCGGTGAGCTTGTCCATCTCGACATAGATGCGCACCAGATAGCCGCCCTCGCGCGGGATCAGCACGATATTGCCCTCGCCGCGCGACTGGATCAGGCATTTGAGCCGGATGTCGGGAAAATCGGTGACGGCGAGCACGTCCATAACGCCCCAGGCCTGATTGGCCGAATCGCCCTTCAGCGCCAGCCCCAGAGCCTGCCGCACGCCGCTGCGCGCCCCGTCGCAGCCCACGACATAGCGCGCCTTGACGGTCTCGAACTCGCCCGGCGCGTCGACCCGCTCCAGCCGCACCGTGACGGGATGGGCGCCCTCGCCGACCTCCAGCCCGACGAAGCGCCTGTTGTAATCGGGGACGAGCCGGCGCGGCGAGCGGCGCATCACGTCGAGGTAGAAATCATGCACGCGCGCCTGATTGAGGATCACATGCGGGTAGGGCGAGAGGTCGTCGGCCACGTCCTGCACCCGGCCGCTGCGGGAGATGTGGCCCGGCGTCTCCGGGTCCGGCTTCCAGAACGCCGTCTCGTTGACCCAATAGGCCTCGCGCTCGACCCGCTCGCGGAAGCCGAACGCCTGGAACATTTCCATCGTCCGGCAGGCGACGCCGTCGGCCTGACCCATTTGCAGCGGGCCGGATTTCTGTTCGACGATGCGGGTGGAAATGTCGGGAAAGGCGGCGAGCTGGGCGGCCAGCGTCAGCCCGGCCGGGCCGCAGCCGACGATCAGCACGTCGACCTCGGCGGCGGGAGGGCCGTTCGCCGCGACGCTCGCCGGGCGCCAGTCGGGATCGCCAGAGCGAAATCCGTCGAGATGAAATTGCACGTCGCGCCTCCCGTCGCGCCAGATTAAGTGTCGGCGCGGTATTGATCCGTATACTGATCATCAGTATACGTGTCAATTAGGGAGAGCGCGATGAACCTGAAGCCGGGCGCCTTGGCGCGTCGTTTCCAACAGCACGCGGTCGCCGCCTTCCATGTCGAGGCGTCGGCGGCCGGCGTCGACCTCACGCCGGTGCAATATGCGGTGCTGGCTGAAGTCCACGCGCGGCCGAGCCTCGATCAGGCCACGCTCGCCGGCCACGTGGCGCTGGATCGCACCACCGCCTCGGGCGTGGTCGATCGGCTGGCGGAAAAGGGGCTGGTGACGCGCCGCGTCAGCGCCGCCGACCGGCGCGCGCGCGCGCTCGAAGTCACGCCGGAGGGCGCGGCTCTGTTGCAGCGGATCGAGCCGGCGGTCGCGGCGGCGCAGGCGACGATCCTGCGCGGGCTGGAGCGCGCCGAGGCCGAGGAACTCGTGCGCCTGATGCGGAAGGTGCTGCGCGCCGCCGACGCGCGCGCTTAAAACAGCGCCAGCCCGGCCGCCGACGGCCGCGTCGTGCGGTATTGGCTGCGCGCGGCGACGTTGGAGGAGATCACCGCGACGCCGAGCGAGACCGTCCACATCATGTCGCCGAAATTCTCCAGCAGCGCCGCCAATGTCAGGTTGCAGGCCAAGGCGGCGGCGAGATAGGGCGCGAGCCGTGGCGGCGCGTCGGCGATGCGGCGGAAACCGATCCAGATCGCCGTCGCCGCCAGCCCCGCGCCGACCACGCCCAGTTCGTACCAGATCGCGAACAATTGCCCGCGCGGCGTGATCGGCGGGAACAGGCCGGTCTGGATCGCGCGCACCATCGATTCGAAGCCGTGGCCGGTGACGAGCAGCAGCTTTTCGTGAATGACCATCGCATGCGCGCGCGACAGCGTGGTGAACGGCCGGCCGAGCGTGGCCAGGCCCGTGTTCATCACCCCGCGCGTCAATTCGGCGATGACGATCGTCGCCAGCGGCCCCAGCGCCATCAAAGCCGCCCCGACCCAGGCGAGATCGCTGGTCGTGCGCTTGAGGTCGGAGACGGCGAACGACAGCGTGGCGAAGCCGAGCAGCAGCGCGATCATCATCGTGGTCGAGCCGATGGCGTAGATATAGACGAAGGCGGCCATCAGCAGCAGCCGCCCCCAGCCGTTGCGCCCGCGCGCCGCCAGCCCGCCCATCGCGGGAAACAGCGTCGTCAGCAGCACCACCGCGCCGTCGGCGATCCGGTGCGGCGAAATCTCGGCCCCATGCTTATCGGCCAGGAAGGCGGCGAACATCGTCGCCATGCCAAGGACGAGGCCGATCGGGAACAGATAGAGGTCGGTCGCGCGCGCGTGCCCGCGCGTGGTCGACAGCACCAGGAACAGCGAGATCAGCCACAGCGTCAATTTGAGCAGATGTTGCGCGGCGGGGATCGAATAGGGCGTCCACAGCACCGAGACGCCGGCCCAGGCGATCGCGGCCAGACAGAGACCGACCACCGGGGTGGCGAACAGCCGGCTCATGCGCTGCAACAGGTCGCCGGGCGGGTCGATCAGCGCCGACAGCACGAACGAGGCGATGGCGACGGGATAGAGTATGAAAATGGCGAGTTCGTGCAGCACCACGCCGGCGGGGACGCCGAGGGCGAGCAGCACATAGCCGAATCGCGACAGAAACTGCGCGGCGTCGGCGGCTTCGTCGTTGCGGGCTTGATTTGGAACCCAAGTCATGGGCGTAACGCTCTTCTGTCGGGCTCTCTTAGCGCGCGAGGCTTCGTCGCGCTGTGGACTCCGGGCAACACCACCGCGCCAAATCGGCGACGCTTCCGATTCGAGACCATGAACGCGCCGACCGCTTCCCCCCGACTGCCCCGCGTGCGCGCGCAACTGCGTCTCGCCTTCGCGCGCGCCGGCGCGCGCACGCAAGCCGCGCGGATGTTCGAGACCGGCGGCTGGCGGCTGCGCTTTCCGCGTGCGCGCGAGACCTGCGAGGCGGTGATCGTCAACACCGGCGGCGGCATGGCGGGCGGCGATCAGGTGCGAATCGAGGTCGAAGCCGGCCCCGGCGCCTGCGCCGTCGTCACCAGCCAGAGCCAGGAAAAGATATATCGCGCCGATGGCTTAGCGAGCGAAATTCACACTTCGCTTGAGGTAGCGGAAGCGGCGACCCTGATCTGGGCGCCGCAGGAGACGCTACTGTTCGAGGGGGCGCGGCTGCAACGGCGGCTGGAGGCGCGGGTCGCGCCCGGGGCGACATTGACGATCATCGAGGCGGTCGCCTTCGGCCGGCTCGCGCATGGCGAGACGCAGGTCGACGCGGCGCTGCACGACCGCTGGCGGCTGTGGCGCGGCGACAGGCTGGTGTTCGCCGAGGCGTTGCGAATCGAGCGCGCCGGCGCGACGCTCGACCGGATCGCCGTCGGCGCCGGCGCGCGGGCGCTGGCGACGTTGGCGCAGATCGGCCCCGACGCCGCCGCCCGGCTGGAGCCTCTCCGCGAGCGCCTCGCCGCCATCGAGGCCGACGGGGGCTTCGAGGCGGGGGCGAGCTGCGTCGACGGCGTGCTGGTGGCGCGGCTGCTGAGCCCGTCGCCGCAGCGGCTGCGGCAGGGGCTGATCGCGGCCTGGCCGGTGCTGACGGGGCAGGACGCGCCGAGGGTCTGGTATTGATCCGCGCCGCCGCGCTCGCCGCGCTGGCCCTGATTCTGGCGCAGGCCCTGGTCATCGGCCGGGTCGAATTGACCTTCGACGAAGCCTATTACGCGCTATGGGCGCACTTTCCGCAGGCGGGCTATCTCGACCATCCCCCGCTCGTCGCCTGGATCATCGCCGCCTCGATGGGTGTGTTCGGCGGCGGCGAATTCGGCGTGCGCGCCTTGTTCTGGCTCTCCGGCGCGCTTGTCCCGGCGCTGATCGCGCTGCTGGGCTGGCGGCTGTTTGCGGACGCGCGCGCGGCGGCGGCGGCCGTGCTGTTCTGGGTCGCGGCGCCGCTAGTCGCCGGCGCGCCGCTGGCGACGCCCGACACGCCGCTGGTGTTTTTCTGGACGCTGGCGCTGCTCGGCCTGTGCGAGGTCTGGCGCGGGCGCGCCGGCGCCTGGGCGCTGGTCGGGCTGGCGACCGGCGCGGCCGGGCTGGCGAAGATGAGCGCCGGCTTTCTGGCGCTGGGAATCGTGCTGGCGCTCGCCGCGACGCCGTCGCTGCGGCGCCAGTTCGCCCGGCCCGGCCCGTGGCTCGCCGGGGCGTTGGCGCTGGCGGTCCTGTCGCCGTTCCTGTGGTGGAACGCGGCGCACGGCTACGCGACCTTGTTCAAGCAGGGCGGCCGGCTCGCCGCCGCCCGCTTCGCGCCGGGCTATCTCGGCGAATTCGTCGGCGTCCAGCTCGCGCTGTTCAATCCGCTGACGGCGGGCGCCGCCATTTTCGCCGCGCTGCGGCTGCGCGCGCGCCCCTCCGAGCCGATGCGGCTGCTGCTGGCGACCTGCGCGCCAGCGCTGATGTATTTCGTCGTCCACGCGTTGCACGACCGGGTGCAGGGCAACTGGCCGGCGCCGCTCTATCCCGCCTTCTGCCTGATCGCCGCGCGGGCGGTGACGCAAGTCCCGCGCCTGCGCTGGGTTCCGTTCGCGGCGGCGGCGCTCGGCGGCGCGGCGACGGTTTTGGCCTATCTGCATCTGGCGCTGGGCGGACCGACGCTCGGCCCCGCCGACCCCGCCCTGCGCATCGGCGGCTGGCGCGAACTGGCGCAGAGCGTCTTCACTGAGGCGCGCGCGCGCGACGCGGGTTTCGTGCTGGCCGAGGGCTACGCCGCGACCTCGCTGCTCGCCTTCTATGGCCCGGCGGACGCGCGGCTGGGCGAACTCGGCGAGCCCGAGCGCTGGACCTTCCGCCCGGCGATCGATACGCGCGGCGCGGGTCTGGCCTTCCTCCGCCCCGCCTTCGCCGACGAGCTTAACCGCCGGTTCGCCCATGTCGAGCCGTTGCAGACCCTGCGTCGCCGGGTCGGCGCGGTCGAGTTGGAGCCCTATGCGCTCTATTGGGTCTCCGGCCAGCGACGTTAGCCGGGATCGACCAGTTTGGCGAACCAGGCGAAGTCGAGGACATGGACGGCAAGGTCTATCCGATCAAGGTCGGCGACATCTACGTCCTCGACCGTCGCGATCGCCACATCCCGCGCGGCGGCAAGAGCGAGGACATGATCCTCGTCAGCGTCATCAACCCGCCGCTGACTGGCGCGAAGCGGCGCAATCTGAGCCAGCCTGGCGGCTCCGCCAATTGAGGACTCAGCTCAAAACCGGAACGTTCCCAGCGCGATATCCGGCCGGTTGGGGTCGCAGGGCGCGTCGAGCGGTCCGGGGAACACCTCGTCGGAGTCTTTCAACTCGCACAGCGCGCGGTTCACCAGCGTGAACTCCAGCACATAGGGGATCGAGAAACCCAGCAAATGGGTGACGTCGCAGTGATTGTTGGCGTGGACGTGAACGACGGCGAAGGCTTGCGACAATTTGTCGAACACCCGCTCGACGATCTCCAGCCGCTCGCGCAAAGCGAGATAATCGAAGCCGTGAAATTCGCCGGTGATCTGCGCGAAACGACGCAAATCCTGCAACGGCGTCGCGTCGAACACCGGCCACTCGTCATGCTCGATGTCGATCTTCAAAATGACGTTGGGCGCCGCGCGGCCGCGGTCGCACTCGCTCAGGAGGCTGGAAATCGTGCGCGTCTGCGGCGTCAATTCGGCTGCAATCTTCTTTTTCTCCCAGCGAATCGAAGGGTGCTGCGCGGGTGCGCTTTCGATCGTGTGGTCGAATTGGCGCACCGACAGGCCCATCCCCGCCATTTGCAGGTCGAACTCCGCGTTGTGCTCCACGCCGAACGAAAGCACGGTGTCGATATTGCGGAAATCGTCGAGCAACACATAGCCGCCGTCGTTGCGGCTGCCGAAGCGGGCTTTCTTGAACCCGACCGCCTGCATCGGCCGTAACTTCGCCAGCAGCGCGCGAATCCGGGCGGCGAGTTCGTCGCGCGCCGCGCCCGGCCAGTCGGCGAGCATGCGCCGCTCCATTCGGTAACGCTCCAGGTGAGCGGCTTCGTCGCCAGAGAGCGGCGCGGCGGCCTGAAGTTGACGCTGCAAAGTATCCAGACGCCGGTTCACCTCGACCAATTGCCGCTCAAAGCTCGGGACGTCGTTCCGCGCGATGGCGAACGTGTTCGAGAATGCAGAAATGGCGTTGTGCAACCGTGCCCCGAAGCTCATGAATTTCCCCTCGCCGGCTGGGACGCCCATTTCGCCCCGCGGAGCCTGCCGTGAAAATACGTCAATCATTTCAGGCTGCCCGTGCCGATATTGCCTAACGTCTATCGTCATGATAGCTGACCTTCAAGGCTGTACGGAATAAATATCACGAGGCGAAGGCAAATTACGATAGCCGTTTAGAGTAGAAAATCGAACCGCTGTCTCTTCGCTTTAGTTTAACGGATGGCGTTGCCGCGAAAGTGAAAGTCATATTTGTGACAACCGGCGCCGGAATGAGGATGGGTATGCGAAAGCTGATCGAGAATGAGGTGGCGCGGCTTAAAATTTCGAAGACGATAGATGAATTGTCTACAAAAATTGACCATCTCGCGGTGCTTCTTGAAAAGTATCATGGGCAAGTAGAAAGCCGACTTGCCGAAAGTGACCCTGGATACAATCCTGCTGCGGCGCTTGGTTACCGGGGCGATGATGTTAATAATATTTATCGGGGATTTATCGGTGGCGTGCAGCCGATGTCATCGTCGCCGGCGCCGATCCCATTTGGCTCGTCGGTTTGCCAGCAAATCCATTTCTCACTCGATCAGTTTCGTTTCTGGATTCAGGCTATCAAGGACCGACCTCGATATCACCGCAAATTATGGGAATTCGCCTATGTTTCGCAGGTCCTCCATGAGCGTGGAATGCTAGCGCATGGTCGACGCGGACTTGGCTTTGGCGTCGGTCGCGAACCGTTGCCCGCGCTGTTTGCGTCGTTCGGCGCCGAGGTCGTCGCGAGCGATCAATCTCTCGAGGGCGCGATCAAGGCCGGCTGGGCGAGCACAAAACAGCACACCACCGACCTGTCGGTTTTGAACGAGCGCGGCATTTGCACCGACCGCATGTTCCGCGAACTGGTCTCATTCGCCGAAGTGGACATGAACGCGATCGACGCGAAATTCAACAATTCCTTCGATTTTTGCTGGTCGGCCTGCTCGCTCGAACATCTGGGATCGCTCGAACACGGCCTTCAATTTATCAAGAATTCCATGAATGTGCTGAAGCCCGGCGGCATAGCCGTGCATACGACGGAATACAACCTGAGTTCGAACGATGCGACCCTCGAATATCCCGACCTGTCCGTCTACCGTCGGCGCGACATAGAACTATTGTTCGAAGAATTGACCGCCGCAGGGCATTCGGTTGTCCCAATCGATTACGAACTTGGCGAAGGGTTCGCGGAAACCGTTGTCGATCTGCCGCCCTACGGGCGCGGCGAGCCGCATATTCGGTTGCGACTTGGAGAATTTGATTGCACGTCGATTGGCGTTATCGTGCAAAAAGCGCAGTGACCGGCTTGGCGGATTGTGGCTAGAGTGGCTAGCAAACAGACAGAATTGGCGAGCCCGCCATTGCGAATGCAACGAAGCCGTCCCTGCCGCCGCGAGCATAGTCCCCTTGGCGTTGAAGCCGCCAGGTCGTGATGCCTCGCCGTCCGTTCAGTCCGATAGGGGTTGCCGTTTTCGGCGTACCGACGCTGTTCGCCCATTGGGGCTTCAATGTCGTGCGCAGTATCGTCGAGGCGATTTCGGGCCCTACGCTACATCTTCACATCACCAGCCTCGATCAACTGCGGGAAGGTTTTGGACGTCGCGAGGGCGGCAGCGTCGTGTTGACGAGCGATTTGCCGGAGGCGGAACTCGTCAAATTCGTGTGCGATTCGGATCTGCCGATCGTGACATTTTCGGAGGCGTCGGATGATCTGCTGGATTGGATCGTAACCAGCCGCAACCCGAATATTTTGGAGGCCGCCCGGTTCTGCACTTATTCGCTCTGCGCGCTGGCGCGTCCGTTTGCGATGGAAAGGGCGCTAAAGATTGTCGGACGAAGGGGCGATACGCCTGGCCCGACAATCAGCGCGATCGTTGAGCATCTGTTTCCGGGACGTGGGGAATGGCTTGCCGACAGCACTTTTGATCATCTGGTTGAGGAGGGCGCGATCAATTCCGCCACCACCGTCGACTGGAACAGCTATCGGGCGCATCAAGAATCGGCGAACTTCAGCGCATCAGACGCCGAAACATTGAAGGAAATGCGGCTGGCCATCGCGAGCTATGCAGACTTGATGGACGGTAGGTTGCCTCGGGAGATTATCTGGCCTCCGGAATTATTTTACCGGCAAGATGGCAGAGCTGCGCGATCCGCATTCGATCTAACTGGCCCGGCCCGGATTTTATTCTATGGCCCATATATGCAGTTACCCATCGGCAATTGGATCGTCCGTGTTGAGTTCGAGATCGACGAGGCAGTCTCGGGCGTAGAGGCGATGACAGATATCTACATCAATGAAGTCGTCACGGAAAAAACGTTCGAAATGCCTCAGAAAGGCATATTCGCCTATGATTTGCGTTTTCAAGTTACGGACCCGCACTCTGCTGTGCAGATAAGGTTGTTCACAAAACGCAGCGCCATCGAAGGCGTGTTCCTGCCGCGCTCGGTGCGGGTGCGGCCGGGGGTTTAGCAGCGCACGTCGATCACGTCGTCGGCCGAGGCGTACCAGCCGCCGGGGCGCGATTTCAACATCGCCACCACGAACTCGGTCGGCGTCTGCACGACCGCGAGCGTCGTGCGCCGCAACTCGCCGGCGCCGCCGACGAGGTTGCGCGCCAGCCGGATCGGGTCGAGCGCGCGCCAATCCTTGTCGCCGCCGCGATAGGTCCACAATTCGAGCCCCGGCGCCATGTCGGGGCCGCGAAACCATTGGCCCGCGCGCGGCCCGAGCGCGCCGGCGCGCAAGGTGGCGGCGAAGCTTTGCGTCATGCAGCCGAGATGGACGTGCAACTGATCCTGCGAGCGCGCCAGCCGCGAATTGACCGCCAAGGCGAGCCGATCCTGCGCCGGCGCGGGCGTAAGCCAGCGGCGGGCGTTCCAGGCGAGCGCGAAATAGTTGGGGATGTCGTCGGCCGCCAGCCGCGGGTCCTCCAGCCCGACGATCCGGCGCGTCGGCGTCAGGATCGTGTCCGGCGCGCCGACCGGCGGCCGCAGCACGGCAAAGCCATTATCGGCCCCGTGGGACAGGTCGACTTCGAGGCACGGCCGCGGCGAGCCGGTCGAAGTCTGATCGACCATACAGACGCGCACCACCTGCCACAGCGCGTTGCGGGCGGCGAGATTGGCGGCGTAGGCGAAGGCGGCCGAGCCGACCAGCGCCGCCAGGATCAGCAGCGCCTTGCGCCCCCAACCGTATTCGCTCAGGCGCAGCCATCGCCGCGAAGCGGGGCGGGGGGCGGAATGAGCCGTCATGAGGTCCATGCGCCTGATATGGCGCCGCGCGGTTTCCCTGTTGTAAACACTGTTCCCGCGCACGTCCGCTACAGCCCGAGCGCGCCGCCGTCGGAGCGCGGATCGTGCGTCGCCGCGACCTCGCCCTTCAGCCCGCGCCGCAGCGCCCCGGCATGGCCGAACCCGTCCTGCCGCGCCGCCGGCAGGCGCTCGACCTCATGCCCGCGCCGCATCAAGGCGGCGGCGATGGAATCGTCGTAGGCCTCCTCGACCTTCACCGTCACGCTGTCGTCGCCCCAGCTTCGCCCCCACAGCAGGCGCGGGGCGGCGACGGAATCGGCCAGCGACTGGCCGGCGGCGATGCGGGTGAACACCTGCGCCTGGAACTGCGGTTGCCCGTCGCCGCCCATCGCGCCATAGGGCATGACGCGGCCGTCGGAAAACACCGCCAGCGCGGGGTTGAGCGTGTGGAACGGCCGCCGGCCGGGTTTGAGCGCGCGCGGGCTGGCGGGGTCGAGCGAAAAGGCGATGCCGCGATTTTGCAGCAGCGCGCCGACGCGCGGCGCCACCACGCCGGAGCCGAATTCCCAATAGATCGACTGGATATAGGAGACGGCGAGGCCGTCCTTGTCGATCGCGCCCATCCAGATGGTGTCGCCCTGTTCGGGCGGCAGCGGCCAGGGCGCGGCGCGGCGCATGTCGATGCGCGCCGCCTCGGCCTCGCAGGAGGCGGGCGACAGCAGCCGGTCGAAATCCGCCGTCGCGATCTCGAAATCGACGCAGGCGCGATCGCGGTGGGCGAAGGCGCGCTTGGTGGCCTCGATCAGCGCATGGGCGTGATCGGCGCTGTCGATGGCGGCGACGCCGAGCCGCTCGTAAACGCCCAGAATCATCAGCGAGGCGAGGCCCTGCGTCGGCGCCGGGGTGTTGTACAGCGTCGCCGCGCGCGTCTTGATCGACAAAGGCTCACGCCAGCGCGCCTGATAGGCGCGCAGATCGGCGCGGGTCACCGGCGCGCCGATGGCTTCGAGATCGGCGGCCAGTTCGCGCGCAATGTCGCCGCGATAGAAATCGTCGATCCCCGCGTGGCCGAGCTGCGCCAGCGTGTCGGCGAGCCGCTCCTGTTTTCGGATCGCCCCGGCCTTCGGCCGCTCGCCGTCGAGGAAAAACGTCGCGCGGAAGTTCGGCGCGTCGAACAGCGCCGAGCCGTCGCGCGGCTGGCTGCGTTGCTCCGAGAGCGAGACGGGGACGCCGGCGCGGGCCTGGGCGACGGCGGGCGCGATCAGGTCGGCGAGCGGCAGCCGGCCGCCGATCGCGGCCGACAATTCGAGCGCCGCGCTCCAGCCGCCGAGCGCGCCGGGAACCGTCAGCGCCGCCATCGGCCCGCGCTGCGGGATGCCGCCGATCGCCTCATAGGCGGCCCGCGACGCCTTCTCGCCGGCGAAACCGCAGGCTTCGATGGCGCGCACTTTTCCGTTCGGCTCGCGGATGATCCAGAAACCGTCGCCGCCGATCGCGTTCATGTGCGGATAGACCACGGCGATGCTGGCGGCCATGGCGACCATCGCCTCGATCGCGTTGCCGCCGTGCAGCAGCGCGTCGCGGCCAACCTGCGCGGTCAGCGTGTGCGGCGCGGCGACGGCGGCGTGGGTGAAGGTGGCGTCTTCCGACATGAGGGCGGGTTCCGTTCGGGTCTCGCCCCTGCTATAGGCGGCTTGTTTCGCGCGCGAAAGGCATCTCTCTTGGCGTCCAGCCGTTCTCTCAATGTGACCAATGCGGTGACGCTCACCAGCGTCGCCGTGCTCGTCGGCACCGAGCTTGTCGGGGCGGGCGGGGCCGCCGGCTGGGCGATCGGCGGCCTGTTCCAGCTCGGCGACACGATCACCCATATATTGGAGACGGCGCTGGTGGCGCTGGCGCTGGTCGGCCTCTACTATTTCCTGCGCGCCGCGCTGGCGCACGAGCCGATCCGCTGACGAAGCCGCTCGCGCCGCTCTACATCGGCGCCGAGATTTTTGCCCGCACCGCCTTCCCGCCGCCGCATCCGCTCGCCATTCCCCGCGCCGGCGCGGTCGAGGCTTTGTGCCGCGCGCTCGGCTGGCTCGACGGCCATTACGTGACGAGCCCGGTCGCTTCGCGCACCGAACTCGAACGCTATCACGACCCCGCCTATATCGAGGCGCTGGCGCGCGCCGACCACGAGCAGCGGCTCGACGACGCCGCGCGGGCGCGGTTCCAGATCGGCGTCGCCGCCAACCCGATTTTTCCCGGCATGTTTTTGCGCGCCTCGACCGCCGTGGGCGGCTCGATGCTGGCGGCGCGGCTGGCGTGGGAAGGGCGGATCGTGTTCCACCCGCCCGGCGGCACCCATCACGGCGGCAAGGCGCGGGCGAGCGGCTTCTGTTTTCTCAACGATCCTGTGTTCGCGGTGCGGGAGTTTCTCGCGCTCGGCGCGGCCCGCGTGGCCTATGTCGATTTCGACGCCCATCACGGCGATGGCGTCGAGGACGCCTTCGCCTACGACCCGCGCGTGCTGACGATCTCGATCCATGAGCGCGACCTTTGGCCGCGCACCGGCGCGTTGAGCGACCGGCGCGGCGGCCAAGCGCGCAACTTGCCGGTCCCGCGCGGCCTCAACGACGACGAATTCGCCGTGCTGGTGGAGGAGGCTGTCGCGCCGTTGCTCGCCCGCTTCGCGCCGGACGCGCTGGTCGTGCTGACCGGCGCCGACGCGCTGGCGCGCGATCCGCTGGCCCATCTCGCGCTGTCCAACGGCGCGCTGTGGCGGGCCGTCGAGCGCGTCGCCGCGCTGGCGCCGGCGGCAGTGGCGCTGGGCGGCGGCGGCTACAACCCGTGGAACGTGGCGCGCGGCTGGTCGGGATTGTGGGCGCGGCTTGCCGGCTTCGCCATCCCCGAGCCGCTGCCGCTGGCGGCGCAAGCCGTGCTGGCGAGCCTGTGGAGCCCGCGCGTGCGCGAGATCGACCCGGCGTGGCTGACGACGATTGCTGACGCGCCCAGCGGCGGGGCGGTGCGGGACGAGATTTGGGAGATCGTGGCGGCGAGCGTGCGGTAGGGGGCGCTTCGCGCAACCAACCCCCTCGTGGTGAGGCGCCCGCGCAGCGGGCCTCGAACCACGCTCCAGCGCGCGCCGCCTGGTGCGCCGAGCGTCCTTCGAGGCCGCTTCGCGGCGCCTCAGGACGAGGGCGGCGGGTGGCGCAATCCTCCCCCTACGCCACATGACAAGCCACGCTGCGCCCCTCGCCA
>JAGWRL010000283.1 GCA_028876585.1 Pseudomonadota bacterium
GAGCAACTCCTCCATGTGGAAGGGCTTCGACAGATAGTCGTCGGCGCCGGCGTCGAATCCCTCGACCTTGTCGCTCCAGCGGTCGCGCGCGGTGAGGATCAGCACCGGCATCACCCGGCCGGCCTTGCGCCACGCCTGCAACACGGCGACGCCGTCGCGCTTGGGCAGGCCGATGTCGAGCACGATGGCGTCGTAGGGTTCGGTGTCGCCGAGAAACCAGCCCTCCTCGCCGTCATAGGCGCGATCGACCGCATAGCCGGCGCCCTCCAGCGCGGCGCTGACTTGCCGGTTGAGGTCGCGTTCGTCTTCGACAACGAGAAGGCGCATGGGAGTTCCTGAAAGACGCGCCGGCTAGTTCTTCGGCGGCGGCGGCGCGCGCTTGAAGTCGACGAGTTTGCCGGTCATCGCGTTGACGTGGGCGTGGAAGAACTTTCCATCCCGGTGCAGCAGCGCGATCTCGTAGATCAATTCGTCGTCAATGCGGCAGAGTTTGGCCGAAAGCGCTTCGGCCTTGAAATGTTGCGCGGCGTATTTGAGCACCGCGAACGGCTCGCGCAGATGCTGCGCCTTGATCATCTCGCGCGTTTCGGCGGCGGAGAGACATTGCCGCTTGAGCGCGACGCGCGGCTCCGCGTCGGCGCGCGGGGGCGGCGACGGCGACAGCGCCAGCGCCACCGCGAGCGCGAGAGGGGAAAAGGCCATAAGTCGCCGCATGGGTCGAACCTTCCGCCTCCCAAGCTGAATGCGTCATGAATGTTCGCGCCCGCCGCCCTCCGGGCTTGCGCGCGCGCAGGCGGTTGCGTAGCGCAAAGCCATGCGCCGCGCCAAACCCCTTCTACTCGCCCTCATCCTCGCGACCGCCTGCGCGCCCGCGCGGGCGATCGTCGGCCCGTCGCAGGACGGCGATGCCTACGCCGACCGCATCGTCATGGTGCTGGCGCGCCAGGGCCAGCGGCAGAGCGTGTGCACCGGCGTCGCGCTGGCGCCGCGCCTCGTGCTGACCGCCGCCCATTGCCTGGCCGGCGCGAGCGAAACCCTCGTCGCGGTGCGGATCGAGGGCCGCACCGCGCCCATCCCCGTCGCCCAAGTCGCCCGCCATCCCGGCTACGACCCCGCCGCGCCCCGCGCGCGCCGCGTCTCGATCGACCTCGGGCTGGTCGAGACCAGCAAACCGCTGCCCGACGGCTTCCGCTTCGCCGAGGTCGCGACCGGCGCGCCGGCGGCGGGCGATCCGGTCCTTGTGGCGGGCTTCGGCCTGACGCGCGAGGGCGGCCCGCCGAGCGACGGCCACGCGCGGCTGGCCGCGCTCGCCGTCGCCGATCCGCTGTCGCATGTGACGCTGTGGGCCCGGGACCCGCAAGCGGCGGGCCTGGGCGCCTGCCATGGCGATTCCGGCGGGCCGATCTACGCCGCCGACGGCCGCCTGCTGGCGGTGGTCGCCTGGACCAACGGCGCCCACGGGCGCGGCTGCGGCGTCATCACGCAAGGGCTGCTAGTCGCGCCGACGCTCGGCTGGATCGGCGCGACCCGCGCGGCCTGGGGGCGCTGACGCGGATCGCTCGCGGGTTGACGAAATCGCCAATCCATAATACACTAATTCTATCGACTTAGTGTATATAAGCACCCGGCGCCGACGGCGTCATCGGGCGAGAGGATGACAGCATTGAGGTCCCTGCTCCTGGCGGGCGGCGCGACGCTCGCTTTGGCGACGGTCGCGGACGCGGCCGACCTGCCGAGCCGCAACGGCGCGGCGCCCGCGCGCGAAAAGCCCGATGGCTTCGCGAGCTTCCGGTCCTGGCTCGACGCCGCGCCGAGCGAGCGCCCGCTCTCCTTTGGGGGAGTGACCCTCTATGGCCAGATCGACCTCGGCGCCGGCTATTCCACCCATGCGGCGCGCTTCAACGATTCCTATCCCAACGGCGTCGCCGCCCTGGTCGGCATGCAGAGCCAGGGCGGCGCCTGGCAGGCTGTGCCGAGCGGGCTCGGCCGCTCCAATATCGGCCTCAAGTGGAAGGAGCCAATCGTCGCCGACTGGTATCTGATCGGCGACGTGAACGCGGGCTTCGACCCCTATTCCCTACGCTTCTCCAACGGCCCCGCGTCGCTGGCGCAAAACAGCACGATACCGCAGATCAACCAGACCGCCAACGGCGATTCCAGCCGCGCCTATGGCCTGATCAACACCGACGCCTTCGCCGGCGTGTCGAACAAGACTTTCGGCGCGCTGACCTACGGCCGGCAATATTCGTTCTCCAACGACAACGACGGCGCTTACGATCCGTTCGGCGGCGCCTATGCGTTCTCGCTGATCGGGGCCGCCACCACGCTCGGCGGCGGCCTCGGCGTCACGGAGCTCAGCCGTTACAACAACGCGATCAAATACGAATACGCCGATCACGGCCTGCGCATCGGCGCGATGAGCCAGCTCGGCGGCTACGCCGCCGGCAACAGCGCGCAATACGCGTTCGAGACGGACATCGGCTTTGACTACGCCGGCTTCTCGTTCGACGGCGTCTACCAATATGGCAAGGACGCGGTGACGCTCGCCGTCTGGGGCACGGCCACGGCCGCGCCGACGCCCACCACCCTCAAGGCGATCATCGCGGACGCCAACGCGCTGCAACTGGTCGGCAAATACAAGCGCGACAAGTTCCAGGCGTTCGGCGGCTACCAATACGGGCGCCTGACCGACCCCAGCGACCTGCCCGCCGGCACGACGCTGCGGCCCTTCAACGGCGGCTATGTCGCGGCCTACGGGATCGGCCAGCAGGGCCTCGGCGCGACGGGCGCCTTCCCGCACCCGAAAGTGACCCAGGTCGGTTGGATCGGCGGCAAATACGCCGTGGCGCCGAACCTCGACCTGACCGCCGGCTATTTCCACGTCTGGCAGAACGACTATTCGCTCGCCGCGGCGAAGGTTTGCGGCCCCAACGCCAAATCCGCCGGCGGCGGCTACGCCCCGCAGGGCACGGTGAGCCTCAAATGCGCCGGCGGCGAGGATGCGATCTCCGGCCTGATCGACTGGCGGCCGCTGAAGCGGGTCGATCTCTATGTCGGCGCGATGTATTCGAAGGTGCGCGGCGGCATGGCCAAGGGCTATTTCGTCGATAACAACACCGCCGTCACCGGCGGCGTGCGGGTGAGCTTTTGACGTCAACGGCCATGCAAGCCAAGCCGTCATGGCCGGGCTCGTCCCGGCCATCCACGCCGTCGGATGTTCGCGCGGTTCGAATAGGTGGCCGAGGCGAAAGAGTGGAAGCTTCACGCTTCGCGAAAGCGGCGCGGCGTGGATGCCCGGGACAAGCCCGGGCATGACGAGTCAAAGCGACTGGCCGTTGGGAAGAGTCCCGCGACGCCGGCGCTCACGGCTTTTTCGCGCGCGGCGGCTTGTTGGGCCATTTGACGATGCGCTCCAGCCAGCGCTCGGAATCGAGATCGTCCTCGCTGGCGAACACCCGCCCCTGCACGGAAACGCCGGCCTCCACCACCGTCTCCGGCCGGCCGGAGACGAGCGGATGCCACCACGCGAGGCCCCGGCCCTCGCTGATCCGGCGATAGGCGCAGGTCACCGGCAGCCACGACAATTCCGTCACCGCCTGCGGCGTCAGCTTGACGCAGTCGGACACCTTCGACTGGCGATTGGGATAATCGCGGCAGCGGCAGGCGCGGCCGTCGAGCAGCTTGCAGCCGACGTCGGTGTAATGGACCTGACCGGTGTCCTCGTCTTCGAGCTTGACGAGGCAGCAGCGGGCGCAGCCGTCGCACAGGCTCTCCCATTCCGCCTCCGACATTTCGTCGAGCGATTTCACGCGCCAGAACGGCGCCGCATCGGGGTTGTCCAAGTCGCAGACTCCTGCCAACCCCCGCGATAGCGGATCGAGGATTACTCCGCCAGCACGCCCGACAATTGCTCCATCAATTCGGGCTTGGCCTTGCGCACGGCGGCGCGGCCAAGCTCGATCAGCTCCGCGGCGCGGTGGAACTCGAACAGCCCGACCGATTTCGCCTTCATCGTGATCATATGGTCGGGCGGATCGCCGGCCAGCCGCGAGCGCATGATGCGATCCTGCGTGATGTTGAAGGTGTCGACCATCACCGAGGCGACGCCGGGCGCGCCGGGAGCCTGCGGCGCGGTGCGGCGCAGCCACCACAATTTGCCCGCCGGCGGCTCGGGGACCGGCTCCGGCTCATCCTCTTCGGCGGTCTCGTGGATGATCGCGCCGTTCGGCATGTCGCCGCTGATGGCGAGCGCCAGCACCCAGTCGGCGCCGAACGCGCGCGCCACATTGACCGGCACCGGATTGATGATCGCCCCGTCGAACAGCCAGCGCCCGCCGATCCGCACCGGCTCGAAAATGCCGGGCAGCGCATAAGAAGCGCGCATCGCGTCGACGATCAGGCCGTTCTTCAGCCAGACCTCGTGGCCGGTGCGCATCTCCGTCGCCACGGCGACGAAGCGGGTCGGCAGGTTTTCGATCCGCTGCTGCCCCATCGAGGATTCGAGCCGGGCGCGCAGCTTGTCGCCGCCCATCAGGCCGCCGCCGCGAAACGACACGTCGATCAGGTTGAACACGCTGCGCTTGGTCAGGCCGAGCGCGAAATCCTCCAGCGCGTCGAGCCGGCCCGCCGCATAGCAGCCCCCGACCACCGCGCCGACCGAGGCGCCGACCACCACATCAGGCGTCACGCCCATATCGATCAGTTCCCGCAGGGCGCCGATATGCGCCCAGCCGCGCGCCACGCCGGCGCCGAGCGCGACGCCGATGCGCGGCCGGCCGCGCCGCGTCCCTCCCGACACCTGCTCCGTCGAACTCTTGCGAAATAACGTTAACGACATGGTGAACTCGTCCTGAAGACCGGGCGCCGGCCGAGACTGCCGAAGCCCTCAGGTTTCCATCAGTTCATAAACGAACTGTTTATAGCGCGCGTTCCCTGCCGCCTGCCACTGGGGAAGGCAAAGATTGGATTACGGGACGAGCAGCGCTTGGCCCTCGCGCAGCCGCACGCTGCGGTAGAAGCAGGAGCGTCGGCCGGTGTGGCAGGCGCCGCCGTCGCCGCCGACCTCGACGCGCGCCAGCAGCGCGTCCTGATCGCAATCGACCTTCAGCTCCACCAGCTTCTGCGTCTGGCCGGAGGTGTCGCCCTTGCGCCACAGCGCCTGACGCGAGCGCGACCAGTAATGGACGATCCCCGTCTCCAGCGTCTTTTCCAGCGCTTCGGCGTTCATATGCGCCAGCATCAGCACGGCGCCGTCATGCGCGTCCACGGTCACGCAGGTCACAAGGCCATCGGCGCCGAAACGCGGCGCGAAATCCGCGCCGTTCTCGATATCTTCCGTCTTGTCGCGCCAGAGCATCAGCGGCCGGAGCGCAGCAGGTCGAAGAACCGGCGCTGCTCCTCGCGATCGGTCTGGAACACGCCGGTGAACTGGGTGGTGACGGTCGAGGCGCCCGACTTCTTGACGCCGCGCATCGACATGCAGGTGTGCTCGGCCTCGATCATGATCGCGACGCCGCGCGGGTTCAGCCCGCGTTCGATCGCCTCGACCACCTGCGCCGTCATCGCCTCCTGCGTCTGCAACCGCCGCGCGAACATCTCGACCACGCGGGCGAGTTTCGAAAGCCCGACCGCGCCGCCCCTAGGGAAATAGCCGATATGCGCCTTGCCGAAGAACGGCGCGATATGGTGCTCGCAATGCGACACGAACGGAATGTCGCGCACCACGACGATGTCGGAATAGCCCTCGACGTCCTCGAACACGCGCGCCAGCGCCGCATCGGGATCGCCGCGGTAGCCGCCGAACAATTCGTCGTAGGATTCGACCACCCGGCGCGGCGTGTCGATGAGCCCCTCGCGCGCGGGATCGTCGCCGGCCCAGGCGAGCAGGGTCCTGACCGCCGCTTCCGCCTCCTGGCGGGTCGGCCGCCCGGCGCCGGCGCTCGCCTTGGCGAGTTTGACGACGTCGTCCATACGAGCACTCCTTCTGCGGCGGGCGCCGAGGCGCCTCTACACCGTCGGCGGCGCGACCTATATAAGCGATCTGCTGGAGTGCGCCAGTGGATGAACCCCAGGCCCGTGATGTTGAGCGACATATACAATCGCCGAGTTCTGGAGCTTGCCGCCGATATTCCGCGGCAGGGGCGGCTTGCCCATCCGCAGGCGAGCGCCAAGGCCCATTCCAGATTGTGCGGCTCCACCGTGACGGTCGACCTCAACCTAACAGACGGAAAAGTAAGCGATTTCGCGCATGACGTGCGCGCCTGCGCGCTCGGCCAGGCCTCATCGTCGCTGATGGCGCGCCATGTCATCGGCGCGACGCCGGAGGAATTGCGGGCATTGCGGGAAACCATGATCGCAATGTTGAAGGCGGGCGGGCCGCCGCCGGGCGGCAAATGGGCCGATTTCGCGGTTTTGGAGCCGGTGCGCGACTATAAGCCGCGCCACGCCTCGACGCTGCTGACCTTCGACGCGGTGGTGGACGCGCTCGGCCAGATCGAGCGCGCGGCCGCCGCGCAAGCGACGCCGGCGGCGTGAGCCAGCCCGCCAGAGCCGCGGCGCGGGCGGCGATCCGCGCCTATCAACTGACGTTTTCCGGCCTGCTCGGCCGGCAATGCCGTTACCTGCCGACCTGCTCGGCCTATATGGACGAGGCGATCGCGCGCCATGGCGTGTGGGCCGGGGCGTGGATGGGGACGGCGCGGATCTGCCGCTGCCATCCGTTCGGCGGCGCCGGCTACGATCCGCCGCCGCGCGCCGCGCCCGCCAGCGCCTCGTGGGCGCGGCCGTGGCGCTATGGGGCGTGGCGGACGCCGGGCGGTTAGGGCTTGCATTTCCGCCTTCATCCCTCATTAACCATAAAATGCTTTCGTTCGCCTCTTGGGGCGTTTTCTTCGCGGGACCCGTATGTCGATCCGAACCTTGCTGTTGACCGCCTCTCTTCTATGCCTCCCTCTCGCGGCGCAGGCCGAATCCGGCCGCGTGATCGGCGATTCGATCGGCGTCGGCGTCTCCTGGGCGGCCAAAATCACTTCCACCGCCAAGAACAGCGTCGCCATCTATAGCGGCGCGATCATGGAGCAGCTTCGTCTGGCCAAAAAGGGCGAGACGGTGTTCATGAGCCTGGGCACCAACGACGCGGTGGGCGGGGCGCTCGACGTCAAGGCCAAGGTCGCCGCCATCGTCGCCGAAGCCGACCGGCTCGGCGTCAAGCTGGTGTGGATCGGCCCGCCCTGCGTGCGCAAGGATTGGGAGCAATACGCCCGCAAACTCGACGGCATCCTGGCCGCCGACCTCTCCGGCACCTCCGTCACCTATGTCAGCACCCAAGGCGCGGAGTTCTGCGACGCCCGCGTGCACGCCGCCGAGGGCGTCCATTTTACTATGGCGGGCTATACCCGCATGTGGCAGAAGGCCGCTGCGGCCGCGGAGTTCTCGACGGTCGTCGCCTCGGCCGAGCCCGCCCAAGCCGGGGCGTCGGAGCCGAGCCGCCGGTCGAAACGTCGCCACGCCCATCACGCACATACGCGACGCCACAAGCGGCACGAGGCCAAGATCGAGACGCCAAGCGAGGCCGCGCCGCAATGATCCGCCTGCCCCTGCCTTCCGCAACGCGCTGGCTCGCCGCGGCCTGCTTAGGCCTCGCCGCGCTCGCCGCCGCGCCGGCGCGGGCGGAGACGCCGACCCGGCTCAACATCGCCTTCGTCGGCGATTCCATGGCCGACGGGCTGTGGGGGGCGATGTTCCGCCGCCTTGGAAAAGACAAATGCCTGGCGGAAAAAGTGAAGCTGATCCGAAAGGCCAAGAACGGAACGGGGCTTACGCGTCTTGACCAGTTCAACTGGGTGGACGAGATCGGCAAGATCGTGGAGGCGGACCATCCCGATCTGTTCGTCGGCTCGTTCGGCATCAACGACCGGCAGGGAATCGTCGAGAAGGACAAGCGCGCGATCGCCTATCCCTCGCCGGCGTTCGATGCGCGCTATCAATCGCTCGTCGTCGACATCGTGCACGCCGCCCTGGCGGATGGTGGCTCGATGCTGATCATCGGCCTGCCGATCATGATGGAGGACGACGCCAACGCCGACGCGCTGGCGAAGAACAAGATATTCGAGGCCGCCATCAAGGAGAGCGGCTCCGACAAGGCCGGCTACGTGCAGCCCTGGACCTCGGGCGCCACACCGGAAGCCTATAAGCCTTATTTACCCAATGCGCGCAACAACATGGTCATGGTGCGCGCGCCCGACGGCATTCACTTCACCACGGTCGGTTATGACATGGTGATGGAATCGATCTATCCCTCGATACTGGCGAGCCTCAAGGCGCGTGGCCACGATCTCGCGGCGGAATGTCCGTCGCGGGTCGGGGTCAGGTGACGCGTTGAGAGCGCGGCGCGAAATCGTCGTCTGGGCGCTGATCGTAGCGATCGGCGCGCTGGCGACGTTTCAGGCGCGCCGCTTCGACCTCCATTTCCACAAGCCGCACGCGGGGCCGAATCTGGCCGAACTGGTGACGCGCGCCCGCATCGGGTCGAGTTCGCTCGGGCCGGAGACGCAGCACGCGCTGTGGCTGGCCACCGGCCTCAAGGGCGGCGAGCCGGCGCCGGCCGCGCGCAAGGCCGATTATCTCGCGCCGCGCGCGATCGACAAATCCCTCCTGGTCGCCTCGATCTCGGCCCCGAACGGCGCGGCGAAACTGTTGCGCGCGGCGATGGAGAAGCCTTCGCCGCGCGCGCCGCGCGCCTCGACGGCGCTCGCCGCGCTCAACGCCGCCACCGGCGCGCTGCGCGCCGCCTCGGGCGAGATCAGCGCCTATGGCGAATTGGCGCCGGGCTGGTTTTCCGACCGCCGCCTGACCATCCTGCAACTCGGCGACAGCCACACCGCGGCGGATTTCTTCTCCGGCCGCGTGCGCGAACGGTTGCAGCAGGCGTTCGGCGACGGCGGCGAGGCGTTCCTGGCGCCGGGCAAGCCGCATGTCGGCGTGCGCTCGGCGTTGTTCTCGACCGACACCTCGGGCGACTGGAGCTACGAGGCGCTGCAACACAACAGCGACGACCGCAAGCGCTTACATCTGTCGGGCTTCAACGCGGTGGCCCGCCACGCGCTCTCGACCCTGACGCTGAAGGCGCGCAACGGCCGCGTCTACGACCACGCCGACGTCTCCTTTCTGGAGCAGCCGGGCGGCGGCAAGGCGGAGGTGCTGCTCGACGGCGCCTCGGCCGGCGAGGTCGATCTCGACGGCGCCGCCAGCCGCGAAGTGACGTTCGACGCGCGGCCGAAGGACGGCCAGGGCTTTCGCGAAGTGCAGGTGCGCACCCTTGACGGCGACCCCGTCGCCGTGACCGGGGTCGAGGTCGGGCGCGAGGGCGACGGCGTCTCCTATCTCAGCATCGGCTATCCCGGCGCGACCGTGCAACTGCTGCAACGGCTCGACAACGGCAATTTCGCCGAGGACATCCGGCGGCTGGAGCCCGACATCATCGTGCTCGCCTTCGGCACCAACGAGGGTTTCAACGACAATCTCGACCTCGGCGGCTATATCCAGCAATACGAGCAGATCGTGCGGCGGCTGCAAGCGACCCGGCCGGGGCTGCGGATCGTGATCGTCGGCCCGGCCGACGCGGCGCGGCCGGCCGGCCAGTGCCACGCCGCCGGCGTCGGCCAGCATTGCGCCAACACCGGCGCGGTTCAGACGGCCTCGATCGAATCGAGCGGCAATTGCCGCCTCCCCGTGCCGCCCAAACTCAACGCCGTGCGCGAGGCGCAGCGCAAGCTGGCGGCCAAGCTCGGCGCGGCGTTCTGGGATTGGTCGAGCGCGCAGGGCGGCGCCTGCGGCGCGCAGGCGTGGGCGGCCGCCAATCCGCCGCTGATGGCGCACGATTACGTGCATATGACCCTTGAGGGCTATAAACAGAGCGCCGACCGATTCGCGGACTTCCTCATCCCGCTGATCGAAGGAAGACCGGCCGCGACGCATGTTGTTTCCAACAATTGAATTTGGCCTGTTCTTCGCGTTCGCGCTTGCGCTGGTCTGGAGTCTCAACGCCCATAATCTGATCAAGAAATGGGTGCTGCTGGCCTTAAGCCTGTTCTTCTACGCCACCTGGGACTGGCGGTTTCTGCTGCTGCTGCTGGCCAGCGGCGCGATCTCTTATCTCGTCGGCCTCTATGTCGAGGGCGACCGGCCTTACCGCAAGGCGGCGCTGGGCTTGGGCGTGGCGCTCGATCTCGGCATTCTCGGCTATTTCAAATATCTCGATTTCTTCATCGCCCAGGCGCTGACGCTGGCGCATCAGTTCGGCTTCGATCCGCCGCTCGCCTTCGTCAACGTGACGTTGCCGGTGGCGATCTCGTTCCTCACCTTCCACGCCATTTCCTACGCCGTCGACGTCTATCGCGGCCGGCTGAAGGCGTCGCGTTCGCCGCTCGACATCCTGCTCTACATCTCGTTCTTCCCGCATCTGGTCGCCGGCCCGATCGTGCGCGCGCATGAGTTTCTGCCCCAGCTCGCCAGCCCGCGCCGGCCTGAGGATTTCGGCTTCGGCGAGAACATGCTGCTCATTCTCGGCGGCCTGTTGAAGAAGATGGTGATCGCCAATTATCTCGCGGTGCGTTTCGTCGATCCCGTATTCACCGACCCCACGCAATTCTCGCGTTTCGATCTGGTGATGGCGGTCTACGCCTATGCGATCCAGATTTACGCGGATTTTTCCGCCTACACCGACATCGCCATCGGCGTCGCGGCGCTGCTCGGCTACCGCTTTCCGCAGAACTTCAACCAGCCCTATCGGGCGCTCGGCATCGGCGATTTCTGGCGGCGCTGGCACATGACGCTGTCGAACTGGCTGCGCGACTATCTCTACATCCCGCTCGGCGGCAACCGCCACGGCGCGCTGATGACCATGCGCAATCTGATGCTGACCATGCTGCTCGGCGGCCTCTGGCATGGCGCCAACTGGACGTTCCTGATCTGGGGCGGGCTGCATGGCGGCGCGTTGATCATCGACCACGCCTATCGCCGCAGCGCGTTCTACCGCGACGTCGGCCGCAAGCCCTGGGTGCTGGTCGCCGATTGGGCGGCGACGTTCCATTTCGTCTGCTTCTGCTGGCTGTTCTTCCGCGCCCCCTCGCTCGACGCGGCGACGCAATATCTGCAAGGGATCCTTACCGACAATGGCGCGGCCAGCACCATGCCGACGATCGTCTGGCCGCTGCTCGCCGCCGGCGCGCTGACCCAGTTCGTGCCGCCGGACAGCCGCTTCCGCCTCGGCGAATGGCTCGACGCGCGCGGCCAGGCGGCGCAAATCGGCTTCGGCGCGGTGGCGCTGTACCTGATCGTCGTGATGGCGCCCTCCGCCTCGGCGCCGTTCATCTATTTCCAGTTCTAGGAGCGCGCCCGTCATGGAGAGCGAAGCGAAGCCATCCATCGCCGCCAGGTCGCGGCCGCGGGAGCGCCGATGACCCCGCTGCTGCGCCGCATCGTCGCGATCTACGCCGTGCTGGCCATCGGCGTGTTCGCCTTTCCCGGCGGCCTCGTCGCCTGGCTCGACGACCACAACCGCTCCGGCCGGCTCGACGCGCCGCTCGCGCTCGCGCGCGCGATCGACGCGGCCTCGACGGCGGTCGGCGTCAAGCCGGTCGGGCAGCGGCTGCGCAAGGCGTTCGCCGCCGCGATCGGCGACGACGAGGGCTGACAAGGCGCGCCCGGACGGGTCTGGGAAAATGTTGTGTCACTTCCTCCCCCCGAGAATAGCGGCGATCACTCGCGGATTGCGGCGACCGTGAAGCACGGCAAGCACAAGGAGAGGGGTTTCATCCGGCGCGTAGACGATGAGGTAGTCACGCGCCGCCTGAAAACGCAGCGGGCGCGAAGTCAAGTCCGGGCGTTGATGTCCTTGTTGTGGAAAAGCAACAAGCTTGCGGATAGCGCCAAGGATGTCTTCGCGGACACGCCCAGCCGCATGAGGATTTTCCTTAGCGATGAATTCCCAGATATCGGTGATGTCGGCGGCTGCGCCCGGGTGGAGTTCAAACCCTGGGATAGCAGTCATTTCAGTGGGCGTTGCTCAAACCGTTCATTTTCGCGCTGGCGGAGGCGCTCAAAGAAGGCTTCCCCATCAATCGGACGCACGCGACCGCTCTTGATGTCATCATAGCGGCCATCGAGCCTATCGCGCGTTTCCGTTATTTCCGTGAGATACCCGGACAACGCGTCTTCCACGAGATCGTCGGCCGCGCGACCGCTCCTGGCGGCGAGTTCGGCAAGGCGCAATTCCGTGTCTGGTCTGAAATGCACTTCCATGACCGCCAGTTTAGGGGCGGAAGGGCGGTTTTGTCAAAGCAAGGCGCCAGGCGGCCATGGGCCAGTTTGATTAAGGCAACTCTTTTTCC
>JAGWRL010000284.1 GCA_028876585.1 Pseudomonadota bacterium
CTACAGGCGCTCATCGACAAGAGCCAGGAACTCGTCACCGGCAAGGTGCGGCTGAAGGTCTACAAGGGCTCAGCGTGGACGATCGGGCGCGAAAGCCCGTATTCGCTCTACGATCAGGATCTCGTGACCTTCGAGGAGGGCGCGGTCGCCTACGATCATCGCGACGCTGGCGGCTTCATCAAGCTCAACGCGCTGCGTCTGCGCACGCTGGCCAAGCGGCGCGCGAAGATCGGGACGTAATTCTCCGCCGTGACCCGCCTCGCGCTGCTGGTCGCGGCGGCCTTTTTCATGGAATTTCTCGACGCGACGATCCTCACCACCGCGCTGCCGAAGATGGCCGAGAGCTTTCATGCGCGCGCGGTCGATCTCAGCGTCGGCGTGTCGATCTACGCGCTGACGCTGGCGGTCTTCATCCTGCCGAGCGGCTGGGTGGTGGAGCGCTACGGGGCGCGCGCGGTGTTCACCGGCGCCATCGCGCTGTTCACGCTCAGTTCGGTGCTGTGCGGCCTGTCGACGACGCCGTGGCTGTTCTTCGCGGCCCGCGCGCTGCAAGGCGTCGGCGGCGCCTTCATGGTGCCGGTCGGGCGGCTCGTCGTGCTGCGCACGACGGCGAAGAGCGGCCTGTTGCGCGCGACGGCGCTGTTGACCTGGCCCGGCCTCACCGCGCCGCTGCTCGGCCCCCCGCTCGGCGGCTGGCTGGCGGAGGAGGTGACGTGGCGCGCGATCTTCTTCGTCAACCTGCCGCTGGGGCTCGTCGGCGCGCTGCTCGCCTGGGCCTGGACGCCGCGGATGAGCCAGAGCGAGCGCCGGGGCTTCGACGGCCCCGGCTTCGCGCTGGCGGGCGTCGCGCTCGCCGCCGCCCTGCTGGCGCTCGACGCGCAGGGCGCGGCCGCCCTGGCGCTGGCCGCGCTGGCGCTGGCGGCGGGTGGGCTCTATGTCGGCCACGCCCGCCGCGCGGTTCATCCGATCGTCGATTTCGCGCCGTTCCGCCACGCCAGCTTTCGCCTCAGCCTCCTCGGCGGCACGGCGGCGCGGATGTTGATCGGCGCCGTGCCGTTCGTGCTGCCGCTGATGTTCCAGCTCGGCTTCGGCTTCGACGCCACGCGCGCCGGCCTCACGGTGACGCCGCTGTTCGTCGGCAATATCGGCGTCAAACCGTTCACGACGCCGATCCTGCGCCGGTTCGGCTTCCGCCGCGTGCTGGTGGTCAACGCCGGCTTGCAGGCGGCGACCCTGTTCGCCTGTGCCGGCCTGCGCGCCGATACGCCGTGGCCGCTGGTCGCATTGCTGCTCTGCCTCTCCGGCGCCTCGCGCTCGATGCATTTCACCGCGCTGGCGACGCTGCCCTTCGCCGACGTGACGCCGGGGGAAATGGGCATGGCCAACCTGATCTACAGCGCCTCGTTCCAGGGCGCCTTCGCCTTCGGGGTCGGCGCGGCGGCGGCGTTGATGAAGCTTGGCGCGTTCGTCACAAGCGCGCCGCTCGGCCCGTTCCGCTTCACCTTCGCCGCGCTCGGCTTGGCTATGCTGGCCGTGATGGCCAATCACGCCCGGCTGGCGCGCGACGCCGGGGCGCAGGTGCAGGCCCGCTCGCGCACATAAAGCGCGCGATCGAAGGCGCCCTTGTCCGGCGGCCGTCGCGGCGCGATATCTTGCGCGTCGGGGGAGCAGCCGTGACGGCGGAAGACCTCAAGGCGCTGATGCTCAAAGTCGCGCGGGAGCGCGACCGCTCCTCCTATGCCCGCCTGTTCCAGTATTTCGCGCCGCGCCTGATCGGCTTCCTGGCGCGCTCCGGCGTCAGCGCGGCCGACGCCGAGGAGATCGCGCAGGACACGCTGGCGACGGTGTGGCGCAAGGCGGCGCTGTACGATCCCGCGCAGGCGGCGGTCAGCACCTGGATTTTCACCATCGCCCGCAATCTGCGGATCGACCTCGCCCGCCGCGCCGCGCGACGGCGCGGCGACGACGCGCTCGGCGCGCCCGAAATCGCGACGGTCGAAAGCGCGGAGAGCGCGACGCTCACCGAGGAGCGCGACGCCAAGGTGCGCGCGGCGATGACGCGGCTGTCGCGCGAACAGGCGACGGTGCTGCGGCTGTCGTTCTTCTCCGAGAAGCCGCACGCGCAGATCGCGCGCGAACTCGGCATTCCCTTGGGCACCGTCAAATCGCGGGTTCGCCTCGCGATGGCCAAGATTCGCCCGCTGCTGGAGGCCGAGCGGTGAGCCGGCCCGTCGCCTCAGCCGTCGAATCCGCCCTGGGCGAGGAACGCCGCCTCCTCCGGCGTCGTCTCGCGCCCCAGCGCGGCGTTGCGATGGGGAAAGCGGCCGAACCGGCGCACGATGTCGCAATGCCCGTCCGCATAAGATTGCGCGTGCGGCGCCCACAGCCGATGCAGCGCGACCGAACGCGCCTGATCGGCCAGCGCCTCGGAATGCTCGAACGGCAGCAGGAAGAACACCCGCAGTTGCGGTTCGACCTCGCCGATATAGCCCGCCGCGAGCGCATGGCCGGCGTAGATGCGGGCGAGCGGGTCGGTGGCGAACATATGCGCGGTGCCGCGAAACACGTTGCGCGGAATCTGGTCGGTGAGCAGCACCAGCGCCAGCGCGCCGATGGCGTCGCCCTGCCAATCCTCGCGGCGCCGCGCCGCGACCTCCATGTGCAGATCCAGCCAGCCGTCGCGGCAGCGCGCGTCGAATTCGAGGTTCTTGGCGTACCAGAGATCGGCGCCGGCCCCGCGCCAGAAATCGACGACCTGCGCCGCCAAGGTCAATTTGTCGGCCATGTCAGGCTCTCCCGCCGGCGATTGATCGAATGCGCTCATGCGTTCGATGAACGGGCGAGGCTTTCCTTTTCGCCGACGCGCTGTCAAGCGCTGGGCCGCTTGCGGGCGGCCGCGCGTGGGATAACATGGGCTCAACGCGGCGAAGCGGCCGGGCTTTAGAGGAAACGCCTGATGATCATTGACTGCCACGGCCATTACACCACCGCGCCGAAAGCGCTGGAGGATTGGCGCAACCGGCAGATCGCGGCGATCAAGGACCCCGCGCTAAAACCCTCGCCGGCCGATTTGCGCATCTCGGACGAGGAATTGCGCCAGTCGATCGAGGCCAACCAGCTCAAATTCATGCGCGAGCGTGGCAGCGATCTGACGATCTTCTCGCCGCGCGCCTCGTTCATGGCGCATCACATCGGCGATTTCGAAGTGTCGTCGACCTGGGCGGCGATCTGCAACGAGTTGATCTTCCGCGTGACGCAATTGTTTCCCGATCATTTCATCGGCGCGGCGATGCTGCCGCAGAGCCCCGGCGTCGATCCGAAAACCTGCATCCCCGAACTGGAAAAATGCGTGCGCGACTATGGCTTCGTCGCGATCAACCTAAACCCCGATCCCTCCGGCGGCCATTGGACCAGCCCGCCTTTGACCGACAAGCACTGGTGGCCGATCTACGAGAAGATGGCGGAATACGACATCCCCGCGATGGTGCATGTCTCAACCAGTTGCAACGCCTGTTTCCACACCACCGGCGCGCATTACATCAACGCCGACACGACGGCGGTGATGCAACTGATCCAGGGCGACCTGTTCAGGGATTTCCCGACCCTGCGCTTCATCATCCCGCATGGCGGCGGCGCGGCGCCCTATCACTGGGGCCGCTATCGTGGATTGGCGCAGGAACTGAAGAAGCCGTTGCTCAAAGACCATCTGCTGAAGAACGTGTTCTTCGACACCTGCGTCTATCATCAACCGGGCATCGATCTGCTGACCAAGGTGATCCCGGTCGAGAACGTGCTGTTCGCCAGCGAGATGATTGGCGCGGTGCGCGGCATCGACCCCGAGACGGGCCACAATTACGACGACACCAAACGTTATATCGAGGCGACGCTGAACCTGACGCCTGAGGAGAAGCGCATGGTCTACGAAGGCAACGCGCGGCGGGTTTACCCGCGGCTGGACGCGGCGCTGAAGGCGCGGGGACGCTGACATGACCGAACTTGGCATCGTCAAACGCAACATCGCGCGCGCCGACCGCGCCGCCACCGACGCCCTCAGCCAATATGGCGTCGCCACCGTGCATGAGGCGATGGGCCGCGTCGGCCTGATGAAGCCCTACATGCGGCCGATCTATCCCGGCGCCAGCGTGTCGGGAACGGCCGTCACCGTGCTGCTGCATCCCGGCGACAACTGGATGATGCATGTCGCGGCCGAACAGATCCAACCCGGCGACATCGTGGTGGCGGCGATCACGGCCGAATGCACCGACGGCTATTTCGGCGATCTGCTGGCGACTTCGTTCATGGCGCGCGGCGCCCGGGCGCTCATCATCGACGCCGGCGTGCGTGATGTGCGCACGCTGACCGAGATGGGCTTTCCGGTCTGGAGCAAATGTGTCAGCGCCAAGGGCACGGTGAAGGCGACGCTCGGCTCGGTCAACATCCCCATCGTCTGCGCCGGCGCGATGGTGAACCCCGGCGACGCCATCGTCGCCGACGACGACGGCGTGGTGGTCGTGCCCGCCGCCTGGGCCGCGCGCACCGCCGAGGCGGCCAAGGCGCGCGAGGCCAACGAGGGCGAGAAGCGCGAGCGGCTGGCGGCGGGCGTGCTCGGCCTCGACATGTACAAGATGCGCGAACCGCTCGCCAAAGCGGGGCTCAAATATGTCGACTAGCGGACCGTTCGAGAAGACGAAGGGCTGGCTTGATTGGTGCGACGCACCGTCGCGCCCGCGCTTCACGCCGCCGGCGGGCGCGGTCGACGCGCATTGCCATGTGTTTGGCCCCGGCGCCGAATTCCCGTTCGCGCCCGAGCGCAAGTATACGCCGTGCGACGCCAGCAAACAGCAGCTTTTCGCGCTGCGCGACCGGCTCGGCTTCACGCGCAACGTGATCGTGCAGGCGACCTGTCACGGCGCCGACAACAGCGCGATGGTTGACGCCTGCCTATTGAGCCAAGGCCGCGCGCGCGGCGTGGCGACGGTGAAGCGCTCCGTCTCCGACGAGGAGCTTCAGCGCCTGCATCGGGCCGGCGTGCGCGGCGTGCGCTTCAACTTCGTCAAGCGGCTGGTCGATTTCACGCCGCGCGACGAACTGATGGAGATCGCCGGCCGGGTGGCGAAACTCGGCTGGCATGTGGTGATCTATTTCGAGGCGGTCGATCTGCCGGAATTGTGGGAGTTCTTCACCGCGCTGCCGACGACGGTCGTGGTTGATCACATGGGCCGCCCGGATGTGGGCAAGCCGATCGACGGGCCGGAATTCGCGCTGTTCCTCAAGTTCATGCGACAGCACGGGAATGTCTGGAGCAAGGTGTCGTGCCCGGAGCGCCTCTCGCTCGCCGGGCCGCCGGCGCTGAACGGCGAGCGCGACGCCTATCGCGATGTGGTCCCGTTCGCGCGCGCGGTGGTCGAGGAGTTTCCCGACCGGGTGTTGTGGGGCACGGATTGGCCGCATCCCAACCTGAAGGACCACATGCCCGACGACGGCCTGCTGGTTGACTTCATCCCCCATATCGCGACCACGGCGGCGTTGCAGCGCAGGCTGCTGGTGGACAATCCGATGCGGCTGTACTGGCCGGACGAAAAGGGAGTTTGAGCTATGGCCCTCGACAAGGAGTTCAAGGAAATTCCCGGCACGATCATCTTTGACGCGGAGCAATCGCGCAAAGGCTATTGGCTCAACCAGTTCTGCATGTCGCTGATGAAGGCCGAGAACCGGACCAGGTTCAAGGCTGACGAGCGCGCCTATCTCGACGAGTGGAAGCTCAGCGAGGAGCAGAAGCAGGCGGTGCTGGCGCGCGATCTCAACCGCATGATGGCGCTCGGCGGCAACATCTATTTCCTCGCCAAGATCGGCGCCACCGACGGCAAGAGCTTTCAGCAGATGGCGGGTTCGATGACGGGCATGAGCGAGCAGGCCTATCGCGACATGATGATCAAGGGCGGCCGCAGCGTCGAAGGCAACCGCCGCATCGGCGAGCATGGCGACGCGCAGCCGCCGAAGAAGGATTGAACGACATGGCCCGCATCACCTCTTCGATCTACACTTCGCACATCCCCGCCGTCGGCGCCGCGTTTGACCACGGCAAGACGCAGGAGGATTACTGGAAGCCGGTGTTCGCTGGCTACGATTTCACCAAACAATGGGAGAAGGCGCACACGCCCGACGTGATCTTCCTGGTCTACAACGATCACGCCACCGCCTTCAGCCTGCAGATGATCCCGACCTTCGCGATCATGACCGGGCCGGAGTTCAGCCCGGCCGACGAAGGTTATGGCGCGCGGCCGGTGCCGCCGGTGATCGGCCATCCCGAGTTGGCCGCGCATATCGCCTCGGAGGTGATCCAGCAGGATTTCGACCTGACGATGGTCAACGAGATCGACGTCGACCACGGCCTGACGGTGCCGCTCTCCTGCGTGTTCGGCAAGGTCGACGCCTGGCCGTGCAAGATCATCCCGTTCGCGGTCAATGTGGTGCAGCATCCGGTGCCCTCGGGGGCGCGCTGTTTCGCGCTCGGTCAGGCGATCGGCAAGGCGATCCGCAGTTTTCCCGAGGATATCAACGTGCAGATCTGGGGCACCGGCGGCATGAGCCATCAACTGCAGGGGCCGCGCGCCGGGCTGATCAACCGCGAGTGGGACAATGCGTTCCTCGACAAGCTGATTGACGACCCCAAGGGCCTGTCGAAAATGCCCAACATCGATTATGTGCGTGAGGCGGGCTCGGAGGGCATCGAACTGGTGATGTGGTTGATCGCGCGCGGCGCGATGGCCGACGCCGCCGGCGGGCCGAAGCCGAAGGTCGTGCATCGCTTCTACCATGTGCCTGCCTCCAACACCGCGGTCGGCCATCTCGTGCTGGAAAACGCGGTTTAGCGCTCGCGCGCATCGTCATGGCAATCGAAGCGTGGATCGCTTCGCTGCGCTCGCGATGACGAAAGGCCGCTTCAGGAGAGTCTCAAATGCCTAAAACAATCAAAGTCGCGCTCGCCGGCGCCGGCGCGTTCGGCCTCAAACATCTCGACGCGATCAAGCTGATCGACGGCGTCGAATGCATTTCCGTGGTCGGGCGCGAACTCGACAAGACGCGGGAGGCGGCGAGCAAATATGGAGTCGCGCATGCAACTACCGAACTCGCCGAGGCGCTGAAGCTTCCCGGCCTCGACGCTGTGATTCTGGCGACGCCGACGCAGATGCACGCGAGCCAGTCGATCCAATGCCTGCAAGCCGGAAAGCATGTGCAGGTGGAAATCCCGCTGGCGGATTCGCTCAAAGACGCCGAGGCGGTGGTCGAGATGCAGCGCCAGACCGGCCTCGTCGCCATGTGCGGCCACACCAGGCGGTTCAACCCGAGCCATCAGTTCGTGCGCAAACGCATCGTGGCGGGCGAGTTCAACATTAGCCAAATGGACGTGCAGACTTATTTCTTCCGGCGCACCAACATGAACGCGCTCGGCCAGCCGCGCTCGTGGACCGATCATCTGTTGTGGCATCACGCGGCGCACACCGTCGATCTGTTCGCCTATCAGGCGCGCTCTCCGATCGTGCAGGCCAACGCGGTGCAGGGGCCGATCCATCCGACGCTTGGCATCGCGATGGATATGAGCGTTCAGTTGAAAGCGGCGAACGGCGCGATCTGCACGCTGTCGCTGTCGTTCAACAACGAGGGGCCGCTCGGCACGTTCTTTCGCTACATCGGCGACAGCGCCACCTATATCGCGCGCTACGACGATCTGTTCACCGGCAAGGACGAGAAGATCGACGTCTCCAAGGTCGACGTCAGCATGAACGGCATCGAATTGCAGGACCGCGAGTTCTTCGCCGCGATCCGCGAAAAGCGCGAGCCGAACGCCAGCGTCTCTCAGTGCCTCACCGCGATGGACGTTCTCGACCGGCTCGAGCGCTTTCTGAACTCGGCCGCGACGGCGACCGCGTAGAATAGCTGCGTTTGCGCGAGC
>JAGWRL010000285.1 GCA_028876585.1 Pseudomonadota bacterium
GACGCCGGAGCGGTCGCCATAGGGCACCATTACGAGCTTGTCCTCGATCTTCTCGACGAGGCCCGCCGCCTCGAGATCGGCGACGATCGCCTTGCGCGCGGCAAAGCGATCCATGCCGCGATATTTCGCGGGCACCGCGTCGTTGAGCTTCGCATCGCGATCGAACACATTGACGAGCGGCAGGCCATGCCGCCGCCCGACCTCGAAATCGTTGAAGTCATGCGCCGGCGTGATCTTGACCGCGCCCGTCCCCTTCTCGGGGTCGGAATATTCGTCCGCGATCAGCGGGATCAGCCGGCCGACCAGCGGCAGGCGCAGTTTCGAGCCGACCCAGCCGGCGTAACGCTCGTCGTCGGGATGGACGGCCACGGCCGTGTCGCCGAGCATCGTCTCCGGCCGCGTGGTGGCGACGGTGAGAACTTGGGTCTCTTCGGCGAAGGGATAGTCGAAATGGTAGAAATGCCCGTTCGGGTTCTTCGCCAGCGCTTTCGCAAGCGCCGCCTCGTCGAGCGGCTCGCCCGCGTCGCGCGACCATTTAAACGCGCCTTTGCACTCGACCTGCTGCACTTCGAGATCGGAGATCGCGGTCTGGAACTTCGGGTCCCAGTTGACGAGGCGCTTGTCGCGATAGATGAGCCCGTCCCGGTAAAGCTGCACGAACACCTTGGCGACGGCTTTGCTCAAGCCCTCGTCGAGCGTGAAGCGCTCGCGGCTCCAGTCGCAGGAGGCGCCGAGGCGCTGCAACTGCCCGACGATGGCGCCGCCGGACTGCGCCTTCCAGCGCCAGACCTCCTCCAGAAACTTCGCCCGCCCCATCTCGCGGCGGTCGGCGCCCTTTTCGGCGAGCTGACGCTCCACCACCATCTGCGTGGCGATGCCGGCATGATCCGTGCCCGGCTGCCACAGCACGTCGCGGCCCTTCATGCGCCAGTAACGGCAGAGCACGTCCTGCAAGGTGTTGTTGAGCGCATGGCCCATGTGCAGGTTGCCGGTGACGTTGGGCGGCGGGATGACGATGCAGAAGGGCTCGGCCTCGGCGCGCTCGGGCCGGCCGGCGCGGAAGGCGCCGGTTTGATCCCAAAGGGCGGCGATGCGGCGCTCGACGGCGGCGAAATCGAAAGTCTTGTCCATCGTCAAATTCAGGCTCCGAAGTCGCGCGCATAACGACAAGCGCGGCGGAAAAGTCAACGCGCGCGCGTTCGCCTAAGTGATGACGGGCGTCCTTGTTGCGTTTGCCGCCAGCCGGCGCAAAAACGAAGCGCACGGGAGGTCCGACACGATGAGCCGCTACGCATCCGTCTATCGGCATTGGCAGGAAAATCCGGAAGCCTTCTGGGCTGAAGCCGCCAAGGCCATCGAGTGGACGAAGCCGCCGAGCCGCATTTTCGACCCCGAGGCCGGCGTCTATGGCCGCTGGTTCCCGGACGCGACCGGTAACGCCTGCCACAACGCGCTCGACCGCCATGTCGCCGCCGGGCGCGGCGGGCAGGTCGCTTTCTACTACGACAGCCCCGTCACCGCGACGAAGCGGGCCATTACCTATGCCGAGATGCTGGCCGAGGTGGAGGCGCTCGCCGCCGTCCTCGCCGATTTCGGCGTCGGCAAGGGCGACCGCGTCATCATTTATATGCCGATGATCCCCGAGGCGATCATCGGCATGCTCGCTTGCGCGCGCATCGGCGCCGTGCATTCGGTGGTGTTCGGCGGCTTCGCGGCGAAAGAACTCGCCACCCGCATCGAGGACGCCGAGCCGAAGCTGGTTTTGACCGCCTCCTGCGGCATCGAGCCCGGCCGCGTCGTCGCCTACAAGCCGCTGCTCGACGCGGCGCTCGATCTGTCGCGCCACAAGCCCGCCGCCTGCCTGATGTTCCAGCGCCCGCAGGCGCAGGCCGCGATGATGGCGGGCCGCGACCATGATTGGACGCAAGCCGTCGCCGCCGCGCGCGCCGCTGGCCAGACAGCGGCGCCGGTCGAATGCAAAGCGACCGATCCGCTCTACATCCTCTACACCTCCGGCACGACCGGCGTCCCCAAGGGCGTGGTGCGCGACATCGGCGGCTACATGGTCGCGCTCGCCTGGTCGATGGAGAATGTGTACGGCCTCAAACCCGGCGAGACGTGGTGGACCGCCTCCGACATCGGCTGGGTGGTCGGCCATTCCTATATCGTCTACGGCCCGCTGATCTATGGCTGTTCCTCGGTGCTGTACGAGGGCAAGCCGGTCGGCACGCCCGACCCCGGCGCGTTCTGGCGCATCATCAGCGAATACAAGGTCTCCGCCTTCTTCACCGCCCCGACCGCGCTGCGCGCCGTGCGCAAGGAGGACCCCGAGGCGACGCATCTGCAACGCTACGACATCTCGTCGCTGCGCACGCTGTTCCTGGCCGGCGAGCGCGCCGATCCCGACACGGTCGCCTGGGCCGAGCGCGTCGTCGGACGTCCGATCGTCGATCACTGGTGGCAGACCGAGACCGGCTGGGCGATCGCCGCCAATCCGGTCGGGCTGGGGCTGATGCCGATCAAGCGCGGCTCGCCGACGGTGGCCATGCCCGGCTATCAAGTGGACATCGTCGACGAGGCGTGCCGCCCTGTGGCCGATGGGGTGATGGGCTCGATCGTCATCAAGCTGCCGCTGCCGCCGGGCTGCCTGCCGACGCTCTATCGCGCCGACGACCGGATGCGCGAAAGCTACCTCGCCGAATTCCCCGGCTATTACAAAACCTCCGACGCCGGCGTGAAGGACGCCGACGGCTACCTCACCATTCTGGGCCGCACCGACGACATCATCAACGTCGCCGGCCACCGGCTTTCCACCGGCGGCATGGAGGAGGTGGTGGCGAGCCACCCCGATGTGGCGGAATGCGCGGTGCTCGGCATCAAAGACGCGATCAAGGGCGAGCAACCCTGCGGCTTCCTGGTGCTGAAGGCCGGGGTCTCGCGCCCCAACGCCGAGATCGAGAAAGAGGTGGTGGCGCTGGTGCGCGACAAGATCGGCCCGGTGGCGGCGTTCAAGCTCGCCATCGTGGTCAACCGGCTGCCGAAGACGCGCTCGGGCAAGATTTTGCGCGGCACGATGAAGAAGATCGCCGATCAGGAGGCCTGGACGGCGCCGGCGACGATCGAGGACATGGGCGTGCTGGAGGAGATCAAGGCGGCGATCGCGGC
>JAGWRL010000286.1 GCA_028876585.1 Pseudomonadota bacterium
CATCGGCTTCGACATGGGCGGCACCTCGACCGACGTCGCCCATTACGACGGCGCGTTCGAGCGCGCCTTCGAGACCGAAGTCGCGGGTGTGCGGATGCGCGCGCCGATGATGAGCATCCACACGGTGGCCGCCGGCGGCGGCTCGATCCTCTCGTTCGACGGCGCGCGCTTCCGCGTCGGGCCGGAAAGCGCCGGCGCCGATCCCGGCCCGCACGCCTATCGGCGCGGCGGCCCGCTCACCGTCACCGACGCCAATCTGATGACCGGCAAGCTGTCGCCCGAATTTTTCCCCAAAATCTTCGGGCCGTGGCGCAACGAGCCGCTCGACGCGCAGGGGGTGCGCGCGCGCTTCGCAGCGCTGGCGGAAGAGATCGGCGACGGCCGCACGCCAGAGGCGATCGCCGACGGCTATCTCGCCATCGCCACCGCCAAGATGGCGGAGGCGATCAAGAAAATCTCGGTCGCGCGCGGCCATGACGTGACCCAATACGCGCTCAACTGCTTCGGCGGCGCGGGCGGACAGCACGCCTGCGACGTCGCCGACGAACTCGCGATCACGACGGTGCTGATCCACCCGCTGTCGTCGCTTTTGTCGGCCTATGGCATGGGGCTGGCCGAGATCGGCGCTTTGCGCGGGCAGGGGGTCGCGGGCGCGCTGGACGAATGCGACCGCCATAGGCAGACCGCGCAGGCGCTGGCGCAGGAGGCGGCGGCCGAAGTCGCGGCGCAGGGGGTCGAGCCAAGCGAGATCGCGACCAAGCTTTCCGCCCGGCTGCGCTACGCCGGCTCCGACACGGCGCTGCAAGTCGGCTTCACCGAGGCGGCGAAAATGCGCCGCGAGTTCGAGCGCGCGCACAAGGCGCGGTTCGGCTTCATCGACAAGGACAAGGCCATCGTGTTCGAGAGCGTGCACGCCGAGGCGCATGGCGGGGGGGCGCGCTTCGTCGAGCGGCCGGGCGCCGTGCTTGAGGCCCCGCTCACGGTGGCGCGGCAGAAGGCGCGCATCTTCTCGCATGGCGGCTGGCGCGAGGCGAATGTCTATCTGCGCGACGATCTGGCGCTCGGCGCCCGCGTCGACGGGCCGGCGCTGATCATCGAGCCGCACCAGACCATCGTCGTCGAGACCGGCTGGCGGGCGGAGATCACCGCCAAGAACCATGTGGTGATGAAACGCGTCGCGCCGGCGCCGGCGCGGCTGGCGGTGGGGGCGAAGGTCGATCCGGTGCGGTTGGAGATCTTCAACAACCTGTTCATGTCGATCGCCGAGCAGATGGGCGTGACGCTGCAAAACACCGCCTATTCCGTCAACATCAAGGAGCGGCTGGACTTCTCCTGCGCCGTGTTCGACGGCGAGGGGCGTCTGGTCGCCAACGCGCCGCACATGCCGGTGCATCTGGGCTCGATGGACCGCTCGGTCGAGACGGTGATCCGCCTCAATCAGGACAAGGTGCGGCCGGGCGACGTGTTCGTGCTCAACGCGCCCTATAACGGCGGCACGCATCTGCCCGATCTCACCGTCTGCACGCCGGTGTTCGACGATCACGGCCGCGACATCCTGTTCTGGGTCGCCTCGCGCGGCCATCACGCCGACATCGGCGGCGTCGCGCCCGGCTCGATGAGCCCGCGCGCCACCAACATCCACGAGGAAGGGATTTACATCGACAATTTCCTGTTGGTGGAGAAAGGAAAATTCCGCGAAAAGGCGCTCTACGCGCTGCTGGCCTCGGGCGATTGGCCGGCGCGCAATCCGTTGCAGAACGTCAACGACCTGAAGGCGCAGATCGCCGCCAACGAGAAGGGCGCGGCCGAACTCAGGCGCATGGTCGGCCTGTTCGGCCTGACCACGGTCGAGGCCTATATGGGCCATGTGCAGGACAACGCCGCCGAGAGCGTGCGGCGGGTGATCGACGCCTTGAGCGACAGCGAATTTTCGCTGGAGACGGACCAGGGCGCGAAAATCTGCGTGAAAATCCGCGTCGACAAGCAGAAGCGCGAGGCGACGGTGGATTTCACCGGCACGTCGGCGCAGCAGAACGACAATTTCAACGCGCCCGAGCCGGTCGCGCGCGCCGCCGTGCTCTACGTGTTCCGCGTCATGGTGGACGACGAAATCCCGATCAACGCCGGCTGCCTGCGGCCGATCCATATCATCATTCCCGAAGGCTCGATGCTGTCGCCGCGCTATCCCGCCGCCGTGGTGGCCGGCAATGTCGAGACCAGCCAGGCGGTGACGGATTGCCTGTTCGGCGCGCTGCATGCGCTGGGCTCGGGGCAGGGGACGATGAACAATCTGACGTTCGGCAATGCGCGCCACCAATATTACGAGACGATCTGCTCCGGCGCGCCGGCCGGTCCCGGCTTCGACGGCGCGGCGGGCGTGCATGTGCACATGACCAATTCGCGCCTGACCGACCCCGAGGTGCTGGAAAGCCGCTTCCCCGTGGTGCTGGAGGATTTCGCCATCCGGCGCGGCTCGGGCGGGCGCGGCCATTGGAGCGCCGGCGACGGCACGCTGCGGCGGATCAGGTTCCGCGAGCGGATGGACCTCGCCCTGCTCAGCGGGCGGCGACGCGTGGCTTCGTTCGGCTCCGAGGGCGGCGCGCCGGGGGCGCTGGGGCGTAACAGCGTGCGCCGGCTCGACGGCTCCGTGGAGCAACTGGAGGGCTGCGCCCAGACCGTGCTGGAGGGGGGCGAGGCGATCGAGATCGTGACGCCGACGGGGGGCGGTTGGGGGAAGTAGCCCCGCCGCGCATGGCGGCGCCGAATAATCGCCTTCGCTTTCCCGCGCGTGGCGTGGCAGGTTTCCCCTAGGGAGGCAGCCATGATCAGCGTGTTCGAGCTGTTCAAGATAGGCGTCGGGCCGTCGTCGTCGCATACGGTCGGGCCGATGCGCGCCGCGGGCGCTTTCGCCGGGGCGCTGGCGACCGAGCGGGTCGCGTCGGTGCGGGTGACGCTGATGGGCTCGCTCGCCTTCACCGGCAAGGGCCACGCCACCGACCGCGCCGTGATCCTCGGCCTTGCCGGGCAGCGGCCCGACACGCTCGACGCGACGGCGGCCGACGAGATTTTGCGCGCCGCGCATGCCGAGCGCGCGCTGATGCTGGCGGGGCGGCGGCGGATCGGCTTCGATCCGGCCAAAGACATCGTGTTCGATTACGTCACGCCGGCGACCAGCCATCCCAACACGATGCGGCTCGCCGCTTTCGACGCCGGCGGCGGCGTCGTCGCGCAGGAAACCTGGCTGTCGGTCGGCGGCGGTTTTGTCGTGCGCGAGGGCGAGGCGCTGGGGGCCAGCGACGGGCCGGCCTATCCGCTGCCGTTTCGCGACGCGCGCGACCTGCTGCGGCTCGCGGCGGCCAACAACCTCTCCATCGCCGAACTGATGCGCCGCAACGAGATCGCGGTGCATGGTGCGGAGGCGGTCGAGGCCAAGCTCGACGGCCTGCTCGCGGCGATGTTTGATTGTCTCGAGCGCGGCCTCGGCCGCGACGGCGAACTGCCGGGCGGGCTGAAGGTGCAGCGCCGCGCCAAGGCGATCTACGCCCGGCTCAACGAACAGGCGTGCCGCAACGCGCGCGCCGCGCACGAGATCATGGATTTCGTCTCCGTCTATGCGATGGCCGTCAACGAAGAGAACGCGGCGGGCGGGCGCGTCGTCACCGCGCCGACCAACGGCGCGGCGGGGGTGATCCCGGCGGTGCTGCGCTATTACCGCGACCATTGCGAGGGCGCGGGGCGCGAGGGGCTGCATCGCTTCCTGCTGACGGCGGGCGCGGTCGGCGCGCTGTTCAAGCTCAACGCTTCGATCTCGGGCGCGGAGGTCGGCTGTCAGGGCGAGGTCGGCGTCGCCTCCTCGATGGCGGCGGCGGGGCTGTGCGCGGCGCTCGGCGGCGCCAACGCGCAGATCGAGAACGCGGCCG
>JAGWRL010000287.1 GCA_028876585.1 Pseudomonadota bacterium
TCAGCGCCGCGATAAACGCCTCCTGCGGGATCTCCACCCGCCCGAACTGGCGCATCTTCTTCTTGCCTTCCATCTGCTTCTCCAAAAGCTTGCGCTTGCGGGTCACGTCGCCGCCATAACATTTGGCGGTCACGTCCTTGCGGAAGGCGCGCACTGTTTCGCGGGCGATGATCTTGCCCCCGAGCGCGGCCTGGATCGGCACCTGGAACATATGCGGCGGGATCAGCTCCTTGAGCTTCTCGCACATCTGCCGGCCGCGCCCCTCGGCGCGGGTGCGGTGCACGAGCATGGAGAGCGCGTCCCCCGGTTCGGCGTTGACGAGAATGCTCATCTTCACGAGATCGCCGGCGCGATAGTCGGTGAGCGCATAATCGAATGAGGCGTAGCCCTTCGAAATCGACTTCAGCCGGTCGTAGAAATCGAACACCACTTCGTTGAGCGGCAGGTCGTAAACCGCCATGGCGCGCTTGCCGACATAGTTGAGGTCGACCTGCACGCCGCGCCGGTCCTGACAGAGCTTGAGCACCGAGCCGAGATAATCGTCGGGCGTCAGGATCGTGGCTCTGATCCACGGCTCCTTGATCTCCTCGATCTTCACCACATCCGGCATGTCGGCCGGATTGTGCAGTTCGATCTCGTCGCCATTGGTGAGGAGAATCTTGTAGACGACCGAGGGCGCCGTCGCGATCAGGTCGAGATTGAACTCGCGCGACAGGCGCTCCTGAATGATCTCGAGATGCAGCAGCCCGAGAAAGCCGCAGCGGAAGCCGAAACCGAGCGCCGCCGAGGTCTCCATCTCATAGGAGAAACTGGCGTCGTTGAGGCGCAGCTTGCCGATGGCGGCGCGTAGATCCTCGAAGTCCGCGGCGTCCACCGGGAAGAGCCCGCAGAACACCACCGGCTGCGCCGGCTTGAAGCCCGGCAGCGCCGCTTCGCAGGGCTTGCGCTCATCGGTGATCGTGTCGCCGACGCGGGTGTCCGCCACCTGCTTGATCTGCGCGGTGATGAAGCCGACCTCGCCCGGGCCGAGCTGCGTCACGTCCTGCATCTTCGGCCGGAAGACGCCAATCTTGTCGACCTCGTAATGGGCGCCCGCGCCCATCATCTGAATCTTCTGGCCCTTTTTCAGCGTGCCGTCGAAAATGCGCACCAGCACGACGACGCCGAGATAGGCGTCATACCAGGAATCCACCAGCAGCGCCTTCAGCGGCGCCGTCTCGTCGCCCTTGGGCGGCGGCAGGCGGAGAACGATCGCCTCCAGGACGGCTTCGATATTCAGCCCGGTCTTGGCCGAGATCGGCACCGCCTGGGAGGCGTCGATGCCGATGACCTCTTCGATCTGCTGTTTGATTCGATCGGGTTCGGCGGCGGGAAGATCGATCTTGTTCAACACCGGCACGATCTCGTGCCCCGCCTCCAGCGCGTGATACACATTCGCCAAGGTCTGCGCCTCGACGCCCTGCGAGGCGTCGACGACGAGCAGCGAGCCTTCGCAGGCGGCCAGCGAACGCGACACCTCATAGGCGAAGTCGACGTGGCCGGGCGTATCCATGAGGTTGAGGATGTAGGTCTTTCCGTCCTTGGCCTTGTATTCGAGGCGGACGGTCTGGGCCTTGATGGTGATGCCACGCTCGCGCTCGATGTCCATCGAGTCGAGAACCTGCTCGACCATGTCGCGTTCGGCCAGGGTTCCGGTGGCCTGGATCAGGCGGTCCGCCAGGGTGGATTTTCCATGGTCGATATGGGCGACGATGGAGAAGTTTCGGATGTTTTCGATAGCGTGAACGGTCATGGCGCGGACGTTTATCACACTGTAAATGCGAAAAAACCCTCCGCCGCATTTATCTCCCGGCGCCGTCGTTGACGCCGCCGCGTCGATCGGCGAAGCGCGGCCCTAGTGCGTGGTCAGGCTGCGCAGCAGCCGCCAGGTGTAGATGCCGGTGTCGTGCCCGTCGTTGAAGCCGATGCGCACGGCGTAATTGCCGACCTGCTCGACCTCGACGATCGCCAAGCTCTTGCCCGGCGCCATCGGCGCGCGCGTCTTGTCGGCGCTCGGGCTCGCGCCGCGCAGCCGCTCGGCGGAGATCGAGCCGACCACGCCGTCGTCGAACGTGATCTTGAACTGCGCGCCATTCTCCTGCACGCGAATTTCTTCCGGCCAGGGTTCGCCCGGCGCCAGCGGAGACGGATCGCTCATGTCCGTTCCTCCTCAGCTCATGAAGATGCGCGGCAGGATGCGCCGCTTCGCCGGCGCGAACAAGGCGGTGCGCACTTTTTCCGCGATGTCGAGATAGGCCTTGGCCTGCGGGCTGTCGGGCGCGCTGGCGACGACCGGGTTGCCGCCGTCGGAGGTCTCGCGGATCAGGATGTGCAAAGGCGCCTCGCCGAGGAACGGCACGCCCTGCGCCTCCGCCTCGTGGCGCGCGCCGCCGTGGGCGAACACGTCGCTGCGCCCGCCGCAATGCGGGCAGATGAAATAGCTCATGTTCTCGACGACGCCGAGGATCGGCGTCTCGACCTGGCGGAACATGGCGATGCCGCGCCGCGCGTCGATCAGCGACAGATCCTGCGGGGTGGAGACGATCACCGCGCCGGCCAGCGGCACGTTCTGGGCGATGGTGAGCTGCACGTCGCCGGTGCCGGGCGGCATGTCGAGCACCAGCACGTCGAGCTTGCCCCATTCGACGTCGCGCAGGAACTGGTTGAGCGCCGAAGTCACCATCGGGCCGCGCCAGACGATCGCCGATTTGTCCTCGACCAGAAAGCCGATCGACATCACCTTGACGCCGTATTTCTCGATCGGCAGCAGTTTCTGCCCGTCCGGCGCGAGCGAGGGTTTCTCCTTGATGCCGAACAGGCGCGGCATCGAGGGGCCGAAAATGTCGGCGTCGAGCACGCCGACCTTGAGGCCCTGCTTGGCCAGTCCAATGGCGAGATTGCAGGCGGTGGTGGATTTGCCGACGCCCCCCTTGCCGGAGGCGATGGCGATGATCTTGTCGACGCCCTCGATCGGCCGGCCGCCGCGCGCGGGCTTGTGCGCATGCGGCGCCGGGGCCGGCTTGGCCGCGCCGGGCGCGCTCTCGGCGGTCAGCGTCACCAGCACCGAGCCGACGCCGGGCAGCGCCTTGACGGCGCGCTCGACCGCCGCCTGCATCGGCGCCATCGCCTGCGCCTTGGCGGGGTCGATGCGGATGGCGATGAACACCTTGTCGTCGCGCTGGGTGACGCCGTCGACGGCGCCGGATTCGGGCAGGGGCGTGCGGCCATCGGGGCCGGGGATGGCGGCGAGCGCGGCGAGGATTTCGTTGTTCGTGGGCATGGGACGCATTCTTGAGCTGAGACGGGTCGGGCGGAGCTATAGCCGAGTTCGCCCGGCAATGCGCCCTACTCCTGTCGCCGCCTCTCGATCAAATCATAAATCCGTCGGTCGGTGAAATCGGCGACCGCGAACACCGCGCCCGCCTCGATCAGGCGTTCGCCCGGCAGGCCGGTGGTGAGGCCGACGACGGCGATCCCCGCCGCCGCCGCCGCGCGCACGCCCGACAGCGAATCCTCGAACGCCACCGATTTGTCCGCCCGCGCGCCGGTGCGCTCCAGCCCGGTGAGATAGGGCAGCGGATCGGGTTTGGCGCGCGCCAGTTCGCCGCCGATCACCCGGATCGGCAGCCGCCGGCTGAGCCCGATCGCCTCCAGCACGCGATCGGCGTTGGCGCGCGGCGCGTTGGTGACGAGCGCGCAGGGCAAGCCGTGCGCCTGCGCGTGATCGAGCAGTTCGGCCGCGCCGCGCGTCGCGGTCAGCGCGCCGAGGCTGTCGCGATAGGCGACCTCCTTGGCGTCGAGCACCTGTTCGCGCTGCGCCTCGGGCAGGTGGCCAAGGAATCGCTCGCCGATCATCGTGTTCGACGCGCCCATGATCTCGCGCGTGTAGCGCGCGCGGTCGAGCCGGACGCCGAACGGGGCGAACACGGTTTGGAACGCGACGAGATGATCGGCGTCGCTGTCGACCAGCGTGCCGTCGAGATCGAACAGCAGCGCTGAAGTCACATCGTCGCCCCGATCTGCCACGGCGCGAATTCCGCTTCGCCGTAGCCGAGCTCCTCCGATTTCGAGCGCTCGCCCGAGGCGACCCGCAGCACGCGGTCGAAGATTTCCTGCCCCTTGGCCTCGATCGAGACGCCGTCGAGCACGTCGCCGCAGTTGATGTCCATGTCCTCGGTCATGCGGCGGTAGGTCTCGTTGTTGGTGGCGAGCTTGATCGAGGGCGTCGGCTTGCAGCCATAGGCGGAGCCGCGCCCGGTGGTGAAGGCGAGCACGTTGGCGCCGCCGGCGACCTGTCCGGTCGCCGCCACCGGATCGTAGCCAGGCGTGTCCATGTAGACGAAGCCCTTGGCGGTGACCGGCTCGGCGTAGCGATAGACGCCGTTGAGCGGCGTGGTGCCGCCCTTGGCCGCCGCGCCGAGCGATTTTTCCAGGATCGTCGTCAGCCCGCCGGCCTTGTTGCCGGGCGAGGGGTTGTTGTTCATCTCGCCGCCGTTGCGGGCGGTGTAATCCTCCCACCAGTGGATCAGGTCGACCAGCTTGTCGCCGATCTCGCGCGACGCCGCCCGCGCGGTGAGCAGGTGCTCGGCGCCATAGATCTCCGGCGTCTCGGACAGGATCGCGGTGCCGCCGTGCTTGACCAGAATGTCGGCGGCCGCGCCCAGAGCGGGATTGGCGGTGATGCCGGAATAGCCGTCCGAGCCGCCGCATTGCAGCGCCAGCATCAATTCGCTCGCCGGCCGCGTCTCACGCTTCGCCCTGGCGAGGATCGGCAGCATCTCCTTGATCCGCTCCAGCCCGGCCTCGACCGTCTTGCGCGTGCCGCCCGTCGCCTGGATCGTCATCGAGTGGAACAACTCGTTCTCGACGATGCCGTATTCCTCCTTCATGCGGCCGATCTGGAACACTTCGCAGCCCAGCCCCACCATGATGACGCCGCCCATGTTGGGATTGCCGGCGTAGCCCCATTGCGTGCGCTTGAGCGCCTCAAACCCCTCGCCCTTGGCCGCCATGCCGCAGCCGGTGCCGTGCACCAGCGGGATGATGCCGTCGATGTTGGGATAATCGTCGAGCATCCCGCGCTTCTCCGCCTCGCGCGCGATCAGCCGCGCGACGGTGGCCGAGCAGTTCACGCTGGTGAGGATGCCGAGGTAATTGCGCGCGCCGGTCTTGCCGTTGGCGCGGCGATAACCCTCGAACGTCGCCTGAGCCTCGACGGGCAGGATGTCGACGGGGCGCGCGTCCTGCCCGAAGCGGTAGTCGCGCTGGAAATCGTGCAGCACGCAATTGTGCTCATGCACCCATTCGCCGGGCGCGATGTCGCGGCCGGCGAAGCCGATGATCTGGCCGAATTTGCGGATCGGCTCGTCCTTGGCGATGCGAACCGCCGCCATCTTGTGGCCGCGCGGCACCCGTTCGGTCGCGCTCACGCCCATCGGCGCGCTGCCGGGTTTGAATTCCTCGACGGCGATCAGAACGTTGTCTTGCGCGTTGAGGCGCAGCGAGCGGGGAGCGGTCATGGCGGTCTCCTTGGAGCGGTTAGGGCGCGAACAGGCCGGGTTTGGCGCTTGCCAGCGCCTCGAAGGTGCTGCCGACGGTGGCGAGATGGGCGCAGAGAGCGGCGCGGGCGGCCTCGGGCTGGCGCGCCTCGATGGCGGCCAACAGGGCGCGGTGCTCGGCGATGGTCTGCTGCATCCGCCCCGGCGGGTTCATCAGCATGCGGCGCGGCCGCTCCAGTTGCTGGCGCACCCCGTCCAGCATCTCCTCGGCGTGATGCAGGCCGAGATGTTGGGTCAATAGCGCATGGAAGCCGACGTCGAGTTCATAGAACAGACCGCGGTCGCCGGAACGGGCGGCCTCCTCGGCCTGCGCCAGATTGGCGGCGAGATCGGCGCGGCCGTCCTCGTCGAGCCGGCGGGCGGCTTCGGCGGCGATCTCGCCTTCCAGCGCCCGGCGCACGAACAGGTGTTCGCGCACGCTCTCGGCCGAAATCGGCGCCACGAACGAGCCGTGCTGCGGCTCGATCCGCACCAGCCGCTCGAACGCCAGCCGGCTGATCGCGGCGGAGACGGGAAAGCGCGAGACGCCGAGCCTTTCGCACAAGGCGAGCTTGTCGATCGCCTGCCCCGGCTCCAGTTCGCCCGACAGGATCGCTTCCTTGACGGCCTCGTAGACCTGCCCCGCCTTGCTGTTGGCGCGCTCGCGCATCATCACCTTTGTTCGGCCTCCCGCTGACATGTTAGAGGCAGACAGGCTCCGCGCAAAGCGCTAAATGACGGAAATGAGGAATCGCGCCATGTCCTATCCGCTGATGACCGAAATCGACATCCTGCCCCGCGACGGTTACGCCGGCGCGCTCGCCGGCCGGGCGTTCCGCCCCGACCTCGGCGGCCCCGCCGTGGTCGCCATACGCGCCGAGGGCGTATTCGACGTCACCGCGCAATTCCCGACCCTGCGCGATCTCGCCGAGACGGCCGACCCGGCCGCGGCGTTGCGCGCGGCGCGCGGCGAGCGGA
>JAGWRL010000288.1 GCA_028876585.1 Pseudomonadota bacterium
CCGCGTCCTCGAACAGCTTTTCCGCGCTGACGGCGCGGCCGGCGGCGATCACCGGCGGCAGATGCGGCCCGACCAGCAGGCGGCTGGAATTCTCGACCGCCATCACCCTGACATGCCGGCGCGCGAGCTGGCCGAGCAGATCGCGATATTCCTTGAGCGAGATTTCCAGCCCGCCCATTTGCAGGATGACGGGCTTGCCGGAAAAGAAATTGGGCGAGCGGACGAGCCAGCCGTCGAGCGCCTCAAGCCATGCGTTCAGCGGCGCCTTCGGCTCCAGCGCGAAGGCCAGCAGCGAGCGCGCTCCGAAATGGATCGCCGTGGGTTTCCCGACATGCGCGTTCATGATTGGCTAAGGTCCACTGATGCTTCGTTAACGAACATGGCCCGACAATGGTTAGCCAACCGTTAATTTTGGCTCGCGAGCGTGCTATTTCGGGACGCGGCGCCGTAGAGTAATCCTGGCCGCCCGGCGCCCGTCAGGGCGGGGCGAGGCGGCCGCATCGCCGTGCGTGGCTCGGTGTTTCCGTAAAGGAAAATCCGGCGCGATTTACGGGCGGCTTGTCGAAGCAAGAACAAGGGTGGCGTGATTTGGTTTATATTTGCTACAGCGATTTCCGTTCGAATGGGATCGGCCGGCGTCATTCCCGCGAAAGCGGGAATCCAGAGGGACACGACGCGCCCCGGCCCCTGGATCCCCGCTTTCGCGGGGATGACAAGGAGGCGGCGCTTCAACTTGATAGGAAAGCGCTCTAATCACGCAACGGAAATCATGTATCCGCTCGCAATCGTCCTTGTTTACTTGCGGCTATGACTTCACCGCGCCCGGCGACGGGCCTAGCCGATCCGCCCATTGCGCGCCGTCGCGGCGGGCGCCAAGAGACGGGCGCCTCTTCAGCACGGACCCATTATGGCGCTCGGCTTCGATCCCGCAAACGCCCCCTTCGACCGCCTGTCCGGACCGGAAGTGGAAATGGTCCGCGCCGCGCTCGACATCGGCTATTTTCGCCCCGGCGAGGCGATCCTGGCGCGCGGCGCGGCGCCGGAAAACCTGTTCATCGTGATGAAGGGCCGCGTCGAGGAGCGCGACGGCGAGGAGGCGCTGTCGCTGCTCGGCCCCGGCGACGCGTTCGACAGCCGCGCGCTGATCCAGGGCGGCGGCGGCCATGCCTTCGTCGCGACGCAGGAGACGTTGTGCTACCTGTTGCCGCGCGCCGCAGCGATGCGGCTGATCGCCGACAATCCGCGCTTCGCCGCGTTTTTCTATCTGGAGATTTCGCGCAAGCTCGACGCGGCGGCGGCCGAGGCGGAGGACGCGCGTTTCGGCGCCACGATGCAGGCCAAGTTGCGCGAAGTGCGCCGCCGCCCCGCCGTGTTCGTCGCCGCCGCCGATTCGCTGGAGGCCGCCGCGCGCCGCATGAGCGAGGCCCACAGCAACGCCCTGTTCGTGCGCGACGGCGAGCGCATCGGCATCGTCACGGCGACCAATCTGGCGCAGGGCGCGCTGCTGCAACGGCTGCCGCTGGAGGCGCCGGTGGGGCAGGTCGCGCAATTCTCGGTGGTCGGCTGCGACATCGACGATTTCGTCGCCGCCGCGCTACTGAAGATGACCAAGCACAACAAGCGCCGCGTCGCCATCCGCGACGGCGACGCCTACGTCGGCGTGCTGGAGGACATCGACCTGCTCGCCTTCGTCGCCGGCGGCTCGCAGCTCGTCGGCGCCCGGATCGACCGCGCCGCCGATCTCGCCGACCTCGCGCAGGCGGCGGGCGAGATCGAGCAGCAGACGCGCATGTTGCGCCGCCAGGGCGTCCGAATCGACGTCGTCAGCGAGATCGTGTCCGATCTCAACCGGCGCCTGCTCGCCCGCGCCTTCCGGCTCACCGCGCCGCGCTCGGTGGCGCAGAAGGGCTGCCTGATCGTGATGGGCAGCGAGGGCAGGGCGGAACAGACCGTGCGCACCGATCAGGACAATGGGCTGATCCTGTCCGAGCCTGTGCCCGCCGCCGATCTCGACGCGTTTCGCGCCGATTTCACCGCCGCGCTGGAGCGGTTCGGCTTCCCGCCCTGTCCGGGCGAGGTGATGGTGCGCAATCCGCTGTGGTCGAAGACGGTCGAGCAGTACCGCGCCGACATCCAGGCCTGGAGCGCCGCGCCGTCGGAAGCCTCGCACATGAACATCGCCATCCTCTACGACGCGCAGGCGGTCGCCGGCGACGCCGACCTGTTGGCGGGCGTGAAGGCGGAGCTGATCGCGGCGATGCGCGGCGAGCGCGTCAGGCTCGCCCATTTCGCGCGCGCGGTCGATCAGTTCCCCATCCCGATCGGGCTGTTCAATACGCTCAACGCGCGCGAGGGCGAGGCGATCGACCTGAAGAAGGGCGCGGTGTTTCCGATCGTCCACGGCGTGCGCGCGCTCGCGCTGGAGCGCGGCCTGAGCGAGACCAACACGGCCGAGCGGATCGCCGCGCTGGCCGAACTCGGCGCGCTCGACAAGGATTTCGCGCGTGAACTGACGCAGGCTTTGTTCTGCGTGATGACGCTGCGGCTCGACGCGAAGCTCGGGCTCGGCCCCGCGGGCGCGCGGGTGGAGCCCGGCCGGCTCAGCGGCATGGACCGCGATCTGCTGCGCGACGCGCTGCGCATCGTCAAACAATTCCGCGAGCTGATGCGGCGCCACTTCAATCTGGCGATGTTCTGATGGCCCCGCGTTTCCTGGCCAAGCGGTTGTTGAAAGACCCCGCCTACGCCTTCCTGTTCGAGCCGGGGCCGGCGGGGGAGGCGGTCTCGATCGATTGCGAGACGACCGGGCTCGACCGCGCCAAGGACGAGATCATCTCGGTCGCCGCCGTGCGCATCCAGGGCGCGCGCGTGCTGACCAGCGAGGCGTTCCGCGCCACCGTGCGCTGCGTGGCGCCAATCAACCCGCAGGCGATCAAGGTGCATGGGCTGCGCGAGCGCGACGTCGCCCTGGGCCGCGCGATGGCGGAAGTGCTGCCGGCGCTGCTGCGCTTCATCGGCGGGCGGCCGCTGGTCGGCTATTATCTGGAGTTCGACGTGGCGATGTTGAACCGCTACGTCCGCGCCTGGCTCGGCGTCGGCTTGCCGAACCCGCGGCTGGAGGTGTCCGGCCTCTATTACGACCGCAAATACGGCGACGCGCCGCCGGGTTCGCATGTCGACCTGAGCTTCGCCGCCATCGCGCGCGATCTCGGGCTCGATCTCATCGATCAGCACGACGCGCTCGCCGATGCGACCACGGCGGCGCTGATGCATGTGATGCTCAGCGACATGCAGGCGCGGCGCGCGCGCATCCGCCGCGCGCCTTACGCCGGCGGCGCGCCCTTCTCCGGCGGTTAGTCGGCGGCGCGCAGGCTGGCGAGGAACTCGTCGAGCGAGGCGAAATAGTCGCGCCAGTTGGGCGCGACGAAGCCGGCGGCGCGCGTCTTCAGCGCGGCGCGGTAGGAGTCGTCGTAGGCGAGCCGCTCGATCTCGTGGCGCCATCCCTCGCCGTCGAGCGGCGACAGCAGGCAGGCGCGGCCCTGCGACGCCTCGCGCAGCGCCGGCGTGTCGGAGGCGATCACCGGCGTGCCGATCGCCAGCGCCTCCACCACCGGCAGGCCGTAGCCCTCCTCGTAGCTCGGCGCCAGCACGGCGCGCGCGCCGGCGATCAGTTCGGCGAGCGCCGGCGAGCCGAGCTTGGACACCTCCGTCACATGCGGCGCCAGCGTCTCGCAGCGGTCGAGCATGTCGACCACCTGCTCGTTCTCCCAGCCGCGCGCGCCCACGATCACCAGCCGCGGCGGCGTCGGCGAGCGGCGCGCCAGCGTGCGCCAGATGTTGAGCAGCAGCAGATGGTTCTTGCGCGGCTCAATCGTGCCGACGACGACGAAATAGGGATGCGCGGTCCGGCGCGGCGGCGCGGCGGTCGCGTAATCGGCGATCGGCGAGGGGAACCGTTGCGCCCAGATCGGCCGCGGCTCCAGCCCGCGCGCGGCGATTTCCTGTTGCAGGCGGCGGCGCACCGCCTCGGTCGAGACCAGGAACGCCCGCCCGTAGCGCAGCGCGGTGGCGATGCGGGCGCGAAATTTCTCGGTTTCCCCCGCCTCGAAATATTCGGGGTAATCGAGCGGCAGCAGGTCATGGATCATGAACACGCCGTCGACGTCGGGCCGATCCGCCAGCCAGGAGAAGAAGCGCGGATGCTCGAAGCGGTGATAACCGACGTTGATATAAACGGCGCCCTTGGGAACCTGACGCCGCAGGCTGCCGACGATGTGACCGGTCCATGACAGCAGCCGGCGCTTCCACGCCGGCGCGCTGAGCCGCGAGGGAGGGGAAAGTTGCGGCTTGGCGGCCACGCCCGGCGCGGAATCAAGCCAGGCCCACAGCGCCTCCGCGGTCGGATTTTCGGCGCGGGTCCAGACGTTTTGCGCCGCTTGGGTGAATTCGGCCGCCCAACGCCGCGCGATCAGGCGCGGCGGCCCGAAACCGTAACGCACCGCCTCGCTGTCCTCCGTCGCGGCGAAAAAATGCGTGGCGAAGGCGAGATCGATGCGGTCGATGCCGGTGCCTGTGTCCGCGCGCAGACGCGCGATCAGATGGCTCATGTCGTAAACGACCTTGCGTCGCTCCCGCTGCGCCGGCGGGGTCGCGAAAGCAGGCTCGCGCCGCTCGCGCCGAGCCCGGTTCGGCAGCAAAAACGCGTTACTCAAGATTTGCCCCCCGCCCAACGGTCATCGCCCCGAACCCGTTTCCGCCGAACGCCATCGGCGCTGCTCAGCGAGCGGTCGCCAGGCCCGGGCGCTGAAATTGACGTTCAAAATCAAGCTCAATCCGTTATTCATCATCCCAGGCCGACCCGAAACAGCTGCAACAGATCGATGGAGAAGGCCGATCGCTATCCAAACTTCCCGTCCCGCCGCCACGGCCTATATGCGAATTGCGGCGGGATAATAATTGGCGCCGCGCCATCCGTCTATTAATTCATATTTAAACATCAGAAGCCGGATTTAGACAAGTCCTCCGTGCGCATCCGCGCTGCGGCCATCGGATAAGAATCCGCGTAAACATAGCGGGGCGGCCATGCGCGCTAGGAATTGCATGCACGTGAAAAATTAACCATAGATGCAATGGATGCGGCGGTCATCTGCGTAAAGAAGGCGTATGATTTATTACATTTACGTGATAAATGAAGGATATCGATTAATTTATGATTTGCTCCTGCGAATTTTGACTCTCGGTTCGATAATGAATTGTGGTTCCGACGACAATACATCATGAAGAATCCCTCGTAAATACGTCAGTTGTTAAGAAATTTTGCATCGAGAATCGCTTTTTTTGCATGCGAATATTTCTTCTTTCGGGGCGGCGCCGCGGGTGGAAGCGACGTCACGTCGCATATTTGCAACCCGAATGCGCCAACGTCCTGAGCGGGCGGGCGTTAGACACAACGGAAGCTGGACTGGCGCCGCGCGCGGCGGCGCCCACGGAAGCGGAACTGTCGCAAAAATCCGGTTAGCTGCGTCCGGGCTCTTGACGAAGGTCGCCGGGGCGTACCATCCCGGGCGGCGACGGCGTGAACCTGCCGCGCTCGTCATTCTCGCGCCACGGCGGCCCGGCGCGGAACGAAACGGCGCATGCACGCAGACGGGTGTAGGTTACAGACCCATGATGGTTTTGCTTGATGAAGCCCGGCTCGACGCGGAGGGGGTGCTTCATGTCAGCGGCTGGGCCGCCGGTCCCGCCTCGGTGGCGTTCGTTGAAGTGCGGCTTGACGGGGTCAAACTGGGCCACGCCGAATATGGCCATGCGCGCCCCGATGTCGCGCAGGATTATCCCGGCTTCGTCGGCGTTGCGACTTGCGGCTTCGCGCTGGCGGCGAAGCTGGGCGCCAAGGCGCGCCAAGCCGCCGTGCAAGCGCAGGTCGTCGTCGTGGCGAGCGACGGCGCCATCGTGGCCGCCGTCAGGGATATAGCGCGCGGCGAGGGGCCCGATTTCTCCGACCCCGCGACCGACGAACTGGAGTTCAATTGCGATTCGATCGGGCTGTTCGACGACGGCGCGCTCGAAATCGCGGGCTGGGCGGCGCATGAGGACGGCGTCGGAAGCCTGGAAGTGAGTCTGGACGGCGCCCTGCTGGGCGCGTGCGAGGTCGGGCGCGACCGGCCCGACGTCGGCAAATCGCTGGCCCACATCCCCTCGGCGCGCTGGAGCGGTTTCGACTTTCGCCATCGGGTCGCAAATCTCGCCGCCGGCGAGCACGATATCCGCCTCGTCTTCCGCACCCGCAAGGGCGGCCGGCTGACGCGAAAGCTGAAGGCCGCCGTGCAGATCGCGGCCGAGCCCGGCCGCGTGCGCGATCGCGAGGACATCCGCCTGTTCATCGATACGCCCGCTATCGTCAACGGCGCGCTGGCGCAGCCGGTGCGGCGGATGCTGTCGGTCGAGGGCTGGGCGATCGCGCGCCACGGCGTCGCGGCGATCGAGGTTTTCCTCGACGGCGCGCCGGTCGGCTCGGCCGCGCGCGGCAACCGACGGCTCGACATCGCCGCCGCCTATCCCGAATGGCCGGAGGCGCTGACGAGCGGGTTCACGATCCTGCTGCCGCGCAAGCTGTTCGGCAAGGACCGCCACACCCTGCGCATTTCGCTGCGCGACAAGCGCGGCGAGACTCAGGATGTCGAGGTGCGGGTCGCGGTCGAACCGGCCGATCTCGACGACGAGCGCACGCAGTTGCGCGCCCGCCCGCGGCAGGCCGAGATCGACCTCAAGGCCGCCTTGATCGCCGCCGCGCCGGCGCGCCCCGCCTTCGCCGCGCTGCTGCTGGCCAACGAGGCCGGGGCGGAGGACATCGAGCGCACGCTCGAGTCGCTGCGCGAGCAGTGCTTCGCCGATTTCAGCGTCGCGCTGCTGGCGCCGACGGCGCCAGCGCAGGCGGCCGCGCGCGCCGCCGCCGAGCGCGCCGGCGTAACGCTGCATCGCTTGGACGAGGACGGCGATCTCGCCGCCGCGCTCGAACGGCTCACGGCGCCGGGCGAGGAGCGGGCGCGCTTCTTCCTGCGGCTGCGCGCCGGCGACCGGCTCGGCCCGGATGCGTTGATGGAGTTCGCGCTCGAAATCGCCACCCGGCCGCAGGAGGAGCTGATCTACGCCGACGACCGCCGCTTCGAGGCCGGCGCCGGGCGGGTGAGCGCCTTCCTCAAGCCGGACTGGTCGCCCGACCTGTTGTTGTCGATGAACTATCTCGGCCGCGCCTGGTGCGCCGCGCTGCCGCTGGCGGCGCGCGCCGGCCTGAGCGTGCGCGATCTCGCGCAGGCCAGCGATTACGACATCGCGCTGCGGCTGAGCGAGGCGGCGCGCGGGATCGTGCGCGTCCCGCTCGTGCTGGCGCAAGCCGCGCCGGCCGGCGATTCGCCCGCGCGCGAGCAGGCGGCGCTGCGCGACGCCATGGCGCGGCGCGGGATTTCGGGCGGCGTGCGCGCCACCGCCGCGCCCGGCGTGTGGCGGCTGCGCCGAAAACTGCGCACGCGCGGGCTGGTGTCGATCATCATCCCCAGCATCGGCGCGCGCGGCCTGATCGAGACCTGCCTCGACTCGATCCGCGCCCGCACGGCGTATCGAAACTTCGAAATCGTCATCATCGACAATATCGAGGACCCGGCCTCGCCGTGGAAGGAATGGTTCAAGCAGCAGGCCGATTGCGTGGTGGAGTATTCCGGCCCGTTCAACTGGTCGAAGCTCAACAATTTCGGCGCCGAGGCGGCGCTCGGCGATTATCTCTTGTTCCTCAACGACGATGTCGAGGCGATCGAGCCGCGCTGGCTGCATGCGCTGCTCGAGCACGCCGAGCGCGACGAAGTCGGCGTTGTCGGGCCGCGGCTGCTCTATCCCGACGGCCGGGTGCAGCACGCCGGCATGTTCCTGGCCGACGGCCACGCGCGCCACGCGTTCCGTTTCGCCGAGGACGAGGATTTCGGCGCCTTCGGCCTCGGCGCGGCGCAGCGCAATGTCGCGGCGGTGACCGGCGCCTGCCTGCTGACGCGCCGCGAGGTGTTCGCGGCGATCGGCGGCTTCGACGAGGGCCACGTCGTCGTCAACAACGACATCGACATGTGCCTGAAACTGTGGCGCGACGGTTGGCGCGTGGTCTACACGCCGCACGCGACGCTGATCCATCACGAGATGGCGAGCCGCGCCGGACTGCCGGACTCGTTCGACGAACGCGGCTTTGCCGCCGCCTGGCGCAACGCCTTCGCGCTCGGCGACCCGTTCTTTCATCCCGGCCTGTCGCTCGATGACGGCGACTATGCGCCCGATCCCGAGCCGGCGCGCGCGATCGTCGCCGGGCGGCCGCTGGTCGCGCGCGAGGACGTGCGGCGCATCCTGGTGCAGAAGCTCGATCACGTCGGCGATTTCATCACCGGCCTGCCGGCGATCCAGCGGCTCAAGCAGCGCTTTCCGCAGGCCGAGATTCACGTGATGGCGTCCTCGGCCTCGGCGGCGCTGGCGCGGCTGGAGCCGGCGATCGACAACGTGATCGAATTCAACTTCTTCCATCACGTTTCGAGCCAGGGGCGGGTGGAGCACGCCGACGAGGTCTGGCTCGAACTCGAACAGCGGCTGAAGCCCTATCGCTTCGATCTCGCCATCGACCTGCGCAAACACACCGAAACGCGCGACCTGCTGAAGCACAGCGGCGCGCGGTTCACCGCCGGCTTCGACGTGCGCGGCGCCTATCCCTGGCTCGACATCGCGCTGGAATGGGACACCGATCAGCCTTACCTGCCCAAGCGCGCGCAGGTGGCGGACGATTACGTGGCGCTGGCGGAGACGGTGTCGCTCGCCTGCGAACGCGACCGGCGCGTGATCGCCGGCCCCTCCGCCGAGGCGGCGCTGGCCGAACTGCGCGCCGCGCCCTGGGTGGGCGAATTGCGCGCCGGCCTGTTCGACCGGCCTGTGGTGGGCGTGCATCCCGCCGCCGGCAACGTGTTGCGGCAATGGCCGCCGGGCCATTTCGCGCAGCTGATCGACCTGATCTGCGACGCCTACGACGTCAACGTGGCGCTGCTCGGCGCGCCCGGCGAAGCGGCGATCGCGGCGGCGGTGCTGGCGGAAACGCGCGCGAGCGATCGGGTCTGGTCGCTGGTCGGGCGCACGAAGCTTGGCGACACGCCGCAGTTGATGCGGGCGATGCGGCTGTTCGTGGGCAACAACAGCGGCCCGCACCATATCGCCGCGGCGATGGGCACGCCCACGGTCGGCGTGCATTCCGGCGTGGTGTCGGCGCGCGAATGGGGGCCGCTCGGGCCGATGGCGATCGCCGTGCAGCGCGAAATGACCTGCGGACCGTGCTATATCGACAAGCCCGCTTTATGCCCGCGCGGCCTGGCCTGTCTGCAAGGGCTGCGTCCGGGCGCGGTGTTTCGCATCTGCGAGCAGATGTTGGGCGCGACTTCGCGTCGGGTTTGAGTGGCGCGGCGTCGAAGGGATCAGCCCCGACTCCGGGGCGCTTTGGAGGAGCCGCCATGCGCCAGGTCACGATGCGCTATATGCTGCCGGGGCTGAACCCGCGCCGCACCAGGATGGAGATTCCCGGCTGGGCCGGCGACCGTTCGCCGCGCGCCGACGGTTCGCGCGAACAGGTCTGGCATTGCACGCCGTTCACCGAGGGCGCGCAATACGGCATCGAGATCTTCTACCCCTACGACAAGGAGTTGAAGGTCAGCATGCGCGACGGCAGGCTCGACATCGAGCATGATTTCGGCCCGCCGCCGGAGGAGGGCGTCGAATGGCCGCCGTTCCGCAGTTTCGGCAATGTCTATTTCACCTATCAGGTGCTGCTCGACCTCAATCCCGGCGACGGCTACGCCATCCGCACCGAGCCGCATCCGCGTTTCTATGCCGACACCACGGGGACTTGTCCGATCGCGGTGCCGGCATTGATCCGCAACTGGTGGCCGATGATGTTCTTCATGGTGTTCAAGTCGCCGGGCGAGGGCCAGACCCACATCTTCCGTCCCGGCGAGCCGATGGCGCAGATCCTCGTCATTCCCGAGACCGCCGATTTTGAACTGGTCGAGATGAGCATGGAGGAACAGGCCGAGCGGGAATTGCGCTCGCGCCGCATCTACGCCGCGCGCTCGACGGTCAACGCCGACACCACCTGGCGCTCGCAGACCCACACCGTGTTCGACGGCACCTATCGCCACATGGCGCGCGCCGCCAAGGCCAAGGCGATGAAGGGGCCGCCGGAGAACGGCTGAAACGAAAATCGCCCCGGCGCGGCCGGGGCGATCCCTGTTGTGTGCGGCTTATCAATAGCAATTGGGGCTGTAGGGATGATACCGGCACCACCACCAGTGGCTGTGATGATGCCAGAAGTGGTGGTGGTGATGGTGATAGAAGTGGTGATGGTGGTGGTGATAAAAGTGATGGTGGTGGTGATGATACCACTGGGCGACTTGCACGCCCTTGTCGGCGCTCGCCGCGCGCTCGCCTGGACTGGCCGCCAGCGCCGCTAAAATCGCCGGGGCGTTCGCCACCGGTTCGAGCAATTCGGCGACCGAGGAGACGCGCAACGCGTTAGCGGCGTCTTCCGGCGTGACCGCCGTCGCGTGCGCGGCGGCGAAGGGGGTTACGGCGCCGATCGCCGCAACGAGCCCGATTACGCTTTTTTCCATCTCGTGTCCTCCACGAACGCCCCCACACCGCTTTACGGTCCGCAGGGCGCGCCGTCGCCGCGACGCGGCTATTTCGCCGGCGCCATGCTATTCGGCCTGACAATGCAGCGCAATCCGTCGCGGCGCGCTTAGCCCTCCGCGAATCATGTGAACACGCGCTTTTGAATGCTCACGGCTCCGCCTTGTGGGCGAAGGCGGCGGCGAAGGCGGCGAGTTCGGGGGCGTCGATGTCGGAGACGGCGACATAGGCGCGTTCGCCGTCGCGCCAGCGTTCGATATGATAGCCCGCCAGCGTCGCCGCGCCGCCGCCGCCCTGCGCCAGGGGAAGCTCGCTGACCGAGATCAGATGCTCGCGCCGGCGATAGACCAGGGTCGGGATCGGGCGCCGGTCGAGGATGTCGATGCGGCCGCCGATGAGCGGGAAGCCGTCGTCGGCGAGGTCGGGCGCCAGCGCGCCGAACGGGGCGCGCGCGGCGAGCCAGGGTTTCACCGTGTGGCGGTCGGAGGAGGCGACGTCGACCGGTTGGCCCGACAGCGCGGCGCGCTGATAGGCGGCGACCAGCGTCGGCAGCGTCGGATCGGCGCGCCATCGCCCCGCCGCATAGCCGGCCAGCGCCGC
>JAGWRL010000289.1 GCA_028876585.1 Pseudomonadota bacterium
ATGTCGGCCCCGCCCGCGACGAGCTTTTGCGCCTGCGCGCGCGCGGCGTCGAGTTGCTGGAACCTGCCGCCGTCGGAGAACGAATCCGGCGTCAGGTTGAGAATGCCCATGATCAGCGGCCGCGCCGCCAGCGCCGCCAGAAACGAGCTAAGACGCGCATCGCCCGACAAGCCGCAAACTCCCGTCCTCGTCCGGCAATGGCGATATCGCGCAATGACGGCCGCGTCGAGGCGGTTCAGATCACGCTCACCGGCGTCCAGCCGGCCCCGGCGGTTCCCAGCACGCTGACGGAGGCGACGTTGGCGTCGCTCATCAGATAGGCCGCGAGCGCGCCGGTGGATGCGTTGCGGAACAGGATGCTGGCGGCCAGGCCGGGATTGAGGTCGGCGACGCCGAAATAGCTCCAGCCCGCGCCGGGGCCGGTGAAAGAGCCGCCGCCGATCACGGAAGCGCCGTTCATGTCCCAGGTCGCGTAAACGCCGCCCGCGCCCTGAAACAGCAGATCGGCCTTGCCGTCGCCGTTGAAATCGCCCGTGCCGACCAGCGTCCAGCCGGAACCGGGATTGCCGATCGAGGCCGAGCCGGCGTAGGCGTCGTTGGCGATGAACCGCACGTCGTAATTGCCGGTCGGGTCCTGAAAGATCAGGTCGGAGGTTCCATTGCCGGTGAGGTCGGCGATCGCCGCCAGCGTCCAGCCGGCGCCGGGGTCGCCAAGCGGGCCGCCGCCGATCACCGTCGCGCCATTGAGCAGCCAGGTCGCGTAATTGCCGGAGGAATCGACGAACAACAGGTCGTTGAGCCCGTCGCCGTTGAAATCGCCGACGCCGGCGTAAGTCCAGCCGCCGCCGGGGCCGCCGAGGGTTCCACCGCCGACGATCTGCGCGCCGCTGGTCTCCCACAGAGCGAAATTGCCCGCGTTCTGGAACAGGATGTCGGGGCGCCCCGTGCCGTCGAAATCGCCGGCGGCGAGAAAACTCCAGCCGGCGCCGGGCGCGGTGAAGATCGCGCCGCCCTGGTTGACGCCGCGCGGCACGCTCCAGGTGGCGATGTCGCCGGCGGAATCGGTGAAAAACACCGTCGGGGCCGGCGGCGCCGGCAAGGCGTAAGGCGCGACGGCGACGCCGTAATTGGGGCCGGGATTGCCGATCACGCCGCTGCTGGTCAGCGTTGCGTTGTTGATCACGTAGTCGCTCAACGCGCCCGTCATCGTGTTGCGCAGGACGAGATCGCTACAGCCGGACGGGGTGTAGGTTCCAATCGAGGCGAGCGCATAGCCGACGCCGGGCGTGGCCAGCGTGACGGTGGCGCCGATCGCCCCGGCGGCGGTCATCAGCCAAGCCTCGTATTGTCCGAGCGCCGCGTTGTAAAACAGAATGTCGGCCTTGCCGTCGCCGTTGAAATCGCCGGTTCCAGCGAAGCTCCAGCCGGCGCCGGGCGAACTCAAGGTGACGGTCTTGGCGACCGTCGTCCCGTTCATCGTCCAGTCCGCGTAGACGCCGCTGGAACTGACGAACAGCACGTCGGCATAGCCGTCGCCGTTGAAATCGGCGGTCGCGAGATAATTCCAGCCCGAGCCGGTCGAGCCGATCGCGCCGCCGCCGATCACCTGCGAGCCGCTGATCTCCCAGATCGCCAGATCGCCGGAACTGTCCTCGAACAAAATGTCGGACTTGCCGTCGGCGTTGAAGTCGCCGATGCCGACGATGCGCCAATTCACGCCGGAATTGCCGAGCGAAACCGAACTGGCGATCGAAGTGCCGGTCACCGCCCAATAGACGACGGCGCCGCTCTGGTTGCGAAACAGCATGTCGGTGTAGCCGGAGCCCTGGAAATCGCCGCTGCCTTCGTAGGTCCAGCCCGGACCCGGATTGCCGATGACGCCGCCGCCGGAGGCGGTCGTATTGTTGATCTGCCAGGTCGCCAGCGCGCCGTCGGCCGGTCCACCGTTGTTTTGCGCCTGGAACAGCAGCGCCGAGGGAATGTGCGGCAGCGTGACGGCGATGAAATCGTAAGGGATCGATTGCGCCGTGACGGTGAAGGTCGAGATCGGCGTGTTCGGCGCGATGATGATCACGCTGTCGGGCCAGGTGGCGCCGGAATAGCCGTTGACGGTGATGAATCCGGTGGATGTGTTGATGCTGAAATGGGTGGCGGGCGCCACGCCGGTCGGGGTCACGATCGTGAATGTCCAGCCGGTCAGGCTGACGGCGGCGCCCTGGTAGGTCGCCAGCACGCGGTAGGTGAAGGGGCCGGTGTTGCCGATGTAGGAGGCGCCGGGATCGACGAGCGTGAAGCTGTTCCCCGCCGCCAGCGGTTGCGAGAAGGTGTAGGTCAGCGCGGCGTGGCTGGTGGTTTCGAGCTGCCCGGCGAAGAACCCGACGCCAGTGTCGGAAAACGGCGCGCCGATGGCGGTGAGCGCGGGATTGGACCAGGTCGAAGGCCCGAAATAGCTCGTCATCGCGGCCATCGAGCCCGAAAACGCGGTGTAGGGGCCGGTATAGGGCAGACCCGCGATGCTGCCGATCATATCGACCAGCGAACACGTCCAGGTCAGATAGCCGCCGGCGCCGCCGAGCGCGCCGGATTGGCGATAATAATTGTTGTTCTTGACGCTAGTCAGGCTTAACGCCGTCATGATTTCCCCACGCGGACCCCCGCAACCCTGCGCGGCGCTTTCGACCACCCTTGGCGGCGCATGGTAAAAATATAGTATGAGGTCAAGTATAAAGCAAATTTTTCCCTGTTAATGGCGCCGTTACGGAAGGAGTGTTGCGAATAGAAATCGCGAGATATTTTTGACGCTGTTGAAGACTTGTCGCAAAGAAGCGACCAAATTTGCGTAGTTGTGATTATGTCGAGGAGCACCACGTCGGTTGCGATTATCAATATTTACTTGCCGCGAGTTAAGCCGCAATGTGACCCGCGCGCGGCGCTCTCTCGCAACGTTGCGTTACCCAGGCGATCGCGGCGCCCGACGCCGCGATATTTCCGCGCCGCGCCCGATCCGCCGGCGCGATCGCGCTGGACGCCCGGGCGGCCTTGCGCTATGGGGGCCGCGCTCAACTGACAACAGCGCGCCGAAGCGCTCGTCGGCCGTCGCAAGGCGGGTCGGCGTCACGGCATGGAGTTTGACATGAATGTTATCGCGACCATCGAGGCCGAAGAGGCCGCGCGCCTGGCCGACAAAGGCGCCAAGGTTCCGCAGTTTCAGCCCGGCGACACCGTCGTCGTCAACGTGAAGGTCACCGAAGGCGACCGCACCCGCGTGCAGGCCTACGAAGGCGTCTGCATCGCCCGCAACGGCGGCGGCCTCAACGAGAGCTTCACCGTCCGCAAGATTTCCTACGGCGAGGGCGTCGAGCGCGTGTTTCCGCTGTTTTCGCCGATGATCGATTCGATCAAGCTGGTGCGGCGCGGCAAGGTGCGGCGCGCCAAGCTCTATTATCTGCGCGACCGGCGCGGCAAGTCGGCCCGCATCGTCGAGCGCGTCGACAATTCCGCCGCCAAGGGCGCGGCGAAGAAGTAAGGTTTTCGATCCGCCCGCGCCTGTCGCGGGCGTTTTCATTTGGAGGGGATAAAATGGCGGAACCGACGATCGCGCAAAAGGCGCCTTTTGGCGTCGAGGTCGAGGCGGGCAAGACCTACTATTGGTGCGCCTGCGGCAAATCGGCCAAGCAGCCGTTCTGCGACGGTTCGCACAAGGGCAGCGAGTTCTCTCCCAAGCCCTACGCGGCCGACAAAACCGGCACGGCCTATCTGTGCGGTTGCAAGCACACCAAAAACGCGCCGCTTTGCGACGGCTCGCATAAGGCGCTTTAATCCAACAGCCCGCCGCCGCGCAGCGCGAGCGGGTTCTCGGTCAGCGCCGCCCAGTCCGGCGCATCGACGGCCGGGGCGCCGGTCAGCGCATCCCATAGCCGTTGCGCGAGATCGGCGATTCCCTCGCCGATCACGACCAGCGCCGTGCCGCTCGCGCCCTCCGGCCAGCGCTCCAGCCGCAACGGCGGCGCGTACACATGCTGCGCGCCCTGGACGAGCCAGGGCCGGTCCGGCGCATCCGACGTCGCCACCAATCCCTTGACCCGCAACAGCCTCGGCCCCGCGAGTTTGCCCAGCAGCGTCAGAAACCGCGCGAAAGCCGCGGGCGGCAGCGGGATGTCGGCGCGGAACTCATGCGCCTGCGCCGCCCCATGCGCCGCGCGCGGGCTGTATTGGGCCGGCGCGCGCTGGCTTTCGGCGAGAAAGGCGGCGGCGTCGAGCGCGTGCGCCTCCACGATTTCGGCCGCCGGCGCCAGCGCCGCGCATGCGGCCGCCGCCGGTCCGCCGTCCGCGAGGTCCGTCTTGGTCAGCGCGACGCGGTCGGCGAGCATGACCTGCCGCCGCGCTTCGCCGTGGCGCTCCAGAGTGTCGAGCCCGTTCACCGCGTCGACCAGCGTCGTCACGCCCGCGAGCCGCACCCGCGCGGCCAGATGGTCGTCGCCGAACAGGGCGTGCAGCACGGGCGAGGGATCGGCCAGCCCTGAGGTTTCGACGATCACGCGCGAGAAGCCGCCTTGCCGCCGCACGAGGATGTCGAGCAGGCCGTCGACGAAATCGCCGCGCAACTCGCAGCATAGACAGCCCGAGGCGAGCAGCCGCGTCTCGCCGTCGAGCCGCTCGTAGAGCAGGTGGTCGAGCGCGGCCGCGCCGAATTCGTTGACCACGACGAGGCTGTCCTTCAGCGCGGGATCGCGCAGCAGCCGGTTGAGGAAGCTGGTCTTGCCCGCGCCCAGAAACCCGGTGACGAGATGCAGCGGGATCATGGGCCGACCGGCACGAGCTTGCCGAAGAACAGCGGCGCGCTGGTCGGCCGCCCCGTCGGCGAGCCGCCCTCCGGCTCCAGCGTGACGGCGTAGGTGGCGTCGCGCACTTTGGCCTTGTCGGCGGCGAGCCGCCGCTCGCCGGCCCGGATCACGCCGAGCGATTGCGGCGTCGCGCTATTGGGCGCGATCATCCACAACTCGTAGGATTTGCCCGCCGGCGCCTGCGCCGCCACCGGCCGCACGGAAAATTCCAGCCGGTCGAGGTCGACCGTCATCGCGAAAGCGGGAGCGTCGGCGCTCTTCTGCAACACCGCGACGTACTGGTGCGGGCCCGTCGGGCGGCTGACGACGACGAAGACCAGCGCGGCGGCGAGCGCGGCCGCCAGCGCCCCGGCGGCGCCCGCGAGCGCCCGCCAG
>JAGWRL010000290.1 GCA_028876585.1 Pseudomonadota bacterium
ACGACGCACCGGCTGATCTTCGACATCAAGCCGGACGAGGACGTGTACTGGACGGCAGCCGACATCGGGTGGGTGACCGGCCACAGCTACATCGTCTACGGGCCGCTCGCCAATGGCGCGACGACGCTGATGTTCGAGGGCGTGCCGAACTATCCCTCGATGAGCCGGTTCTGGGAGGTGATCGACAAGCACAAGGTCAACATCTTCTACACCGCCCCGACCGCGATCCGCTCGCTGATGGGCGCCGGCGAGGAGATGGTGAAGAAGACTTCGCGCGCCTCGCTGCGCCTGCTCGGCTCGGTCGGCGAGCCGATCAACCCTGAGGCGTGGGAATGGTATCACCGCGTCGTCGGCGACGGCCGCTGCCCGATCGTCGACACCTGGTGGCAGACGGAGACCGGCGGCATCATGATCACGCCGCTGCCGGGCGCGACCAGGCTGAAACCCGGCTCGGCGACGCGGCCGTTCTTCGGCGTCGCCCCCGAAATCGTCGACCCCAACGGCACGCCGCTGTCGGGCCCCTGCGAGGGCAATCTGGTGATCGCCGAATCCTGGCCCGGCCAGTCGCGCACCGTCTATGGCGACCACGACCGTTTCGTCTCCACCTACTTCACCACCTATCCCGGCAAATATTTCACCGGCGACGGCTGCCGGCGCGATTCCGACGGTTTTTACTGGATCACCGGCCGCGTCGACGACGTCATCAACGTCAGCGGCCATCGCATGGGCACGGCCGAGGTCGAGAGCGCGCTGGTCGCCCACGCCGCGGTGTCGGAGGCCGCCGTCGTCGGCTATCCCCACGACATCAAGGGCCAGGGCATCTACGCCTATGTCACGCTGATGGAGGGGATCGAACCGACCGAGGGCCTGCGCAAGGAACTGGTCGCCTGGGTGCGCAAGGAGATCGGCCCGATCGCCTCGCCCGACCTGATCCAGTTCTCCCCCGGCCTGCCGAAAACCCGCTCTGGCAAGATCATGCGCCGGATTTTGCGCAAGATCGCGGAGAACGAATACGGTGCGCTTGGCGACACCTCGACGCTGGCCGATCCCGGCGTGGTCGGACAGTTGATCGAGAACCGGCAGAATAAGGGCAAGGCCTAGCGGCGTCTTGACGGAATGTGTCGACGAGGCCGACACATTCCGTCGTCTGCGGGCGATGAAGGCGCCTGCGCGATCGCCGCAGCAAGCATCCGCGCGATGAGGTGTTCTATCCCCGCCACGGGTCGAAGCGCCGACGTTGGCGCTTGATGGGTCGAGCCGCATAAGATCGCCGGCGTGTTGGGGCAGGCGGTCGAGAACGGTCGGAACCAGCGGACGGCGCGGCCCGCATCCGTTTGGCCTTGAGTACCCATCTCCGCGCCCGCGCGAACCTGCTTCCAAAAAAAGGAATTTTCACGCGGAAACCGAGCGCCGAGAGGCGCGTTCAAATCTCCATTTCGAGGTTTCCGTCGCCGAATATCCGCGCGCGCACGGCACATGCCCCGGGCGCGTCGCAGGTTTTCAGCAAGTCGGACAATCCAGCAAAATCACGGGGCGGTTTGGTGGAGCCAGACGGAATCGAACCGACGACCTCTTCAATGCCATTGAAGCGCTCTCCCAACTGAGCTATGGCCCCACGCTTTTCCCGAAACTTCCGGTTGGGACCGGAAGTCTTTCGTCGGGCCGCTCCTATAGCGGCCCCGTCGCAAGGCGACAAGGGCCGCAAGCACAAATTTTTACGGCTCCTCGTCGGGCGCGATTTCGCCGTCGATCAGCGAGCTGACGTCGTCGTCGTCTTCCTCTTCCTCCTCAAGGAAGGCGTCGTCGGCGGTCTCGTCGTCCTCGACGTCGATGTCGTCCACCGCCGGGTCGGCGGCTTTCTCCTCCGCCGCCTCGACCTCGTCGAGCGACACCATCTCGACGCCGGCGGCGTTGGCCGGCTCGTCCTCGTTCTCCTCGTCCTTGGCGCTCGCCCGCTCGGCGCGAGCGGTCGCGCCCTGGAACACCGTGCCGCATTTCGGGCAGACGATCGGGTCGCGGTTGAGATCGAAGAATTTCGCGGCGCAGGCTTGGCATTGGCGCTTGGCGCCGAGTTCGGGTTTCGCCACGGCAAAGTCCTGAATAGGGATAGGGTCGCGAGCCGTTAGTCGGCCAGGCCCTGCCTGTCAACGCTTCTCGCGTCGACAGCGTCCGCGCCCCATGCTACGCGCCGCCGCCCGCCGCGCCGCCAAGAGTTCGCCCATGTCCGTCCAAACCGCCTCCGCCCTCACCGCGCGCCGCAGCGGCCCCCTGCGCGGGCGGGTGCGGCCGCCCGGCGACAAATCGATCTCGCATCGCGCTTTTCTGTTCGGGCTGCTGACGCGCGGCGGCGTGGACATCCACGGCCTGCTCGAAGGCGAGGACGTGCTGCGGACCGGCGAGGCCTGCCGACAGCTCGGCGCGCGGATCGTCCAGCACGGGCCGGGGCGCTGGAGCGTGCAGGGGCCGGGCCTGGGCGCGCTGCTGGCGCCGCGCGCGACGCTCGATTTCGGCAACGCCGGCACCGGCTCGCGGCTGATGATGGGCGTGGTCGGCAGCCATCCGATCGAGGCGACGTTCGACGGCGACGCCAGCCTGCGCAAACGGCCGATGCGGCGCATTCTCGATCCGCTGCGCCAGATGGGAACGCAGGTGATCGCCGAGGCCGAGGGCGGGCGCTGCCCGATCACACTGCGCGGGCCGGACGCGGCGTCGCCGATCCTTTACCGCACGCCGGTCGCCTCGGCGCAGATCAAGTCTGCCGTGCTGCTGGCCGGGCTCAACGCGCGTGGGCTGACCACCGTGATCGAGACCGAGGCCTCGCGCGATCACACCGAGAAGATGCTGGCCCATTTCGGCGCCGAGGTGAAAGTGAGCGTCGAGGGCGAGGGGCGGCGGATCGAGCTCGTCGGCCAGCCGACGCTGACGCCAAGGCCCGTGCATGTGCCGGCCGACCCGTCCTCGGCGGCGTTCCCGATCGTCGCGGCCCTCATCACGCCGGGCTCCGACATCGTGGTCGAGGGGGTGATGATGAACCCGCTGCGCTCGGGACTGCTGACGACGCTTCTGGAAATGGGCGGCCGGATCGACACGCTGGAGCTGCGCGACGAGGGCGGCGAGCAGGTGGCGGATTTGCGGGTGCGGGCGAGCGATCTCGTCGGCGTCGACGTGCCCGCCGCCCGCGCGCCCTCGATGATCGACGAATATCCGGTGCTGGCGGTCGCGGCCGCCTTCGCCTCGGGCGCGACCCATATGCGCGGCCTGCACGAATTGCGGGTGAAGGAGAGCGACCGGCTGGCGGCGGTCGCGGCGGGGCTGGCGGCGGCGGGGGTCAAACACGAGATCGTCGGCGACGACCTCGTGGTCGAGGGCGGCGCGGTTCGCGGCGGCGGCATTGTCGAGACCCATCTCGATCATCGCATCGCCATGAGTTTTCTGGTGCTGGGGCTGGCGTCCGAAGCGCCGATGCGGATCGACGATTCCGCCACCATCGCCACCAGTTTCCCGAATTTTCGGGCGCTGATGGAATCCTTGGGCGCGGCGCTGGGGTGAGCGGGCGCGCAGTTGCGCCCAGTTCGTCGGCCACGACAAAGTCAGAGGATTCCGACCGCGAACCGGTCGAGCCGCGTCCCTTCCCGATAGGCGACGCGCACGATGAGAGCCGCGACGATTCCCGTGACCGCGCCGCCGATGACGTCAGAGGCGTAATGCGCGCCCACGAATACGCGCGACCCCGCGATGAGCACGGCCCCCGCCAGAAACAGGAAGCTGCGCCCCGGCAGGCCCTGCAACGCGAACGACGCCGCAATGGCGAAAGCCGCGGTGGCGTGATCGGACGGAAACGACCAGTCCGCGCTTGGCGGAACAATGAGGTGCGTCCATCCCGCGTCGTAAGGGCGGACGCGGTGCACAAACAGCAGCAGCGCCTGATTCAGCGCGAGGCCGAGCAGGAACGAAAGCCCCGCCGCGACCGCCGTATGGCGAACATGCCGGCGGTCGGCTTTGCTCCACCATTGCGCGGCGACGCAGAGAACGAGAAAGGGAACGCCAAAATTCGTAATGGCGATAGTTGCGGCGTCCACAATTCGATTTTGACCCGCGAAAGCATTGATCCAGTGCGTTACATAATCATCCATGAAACATCCCGCCCTTTCGCATGGAGCTGTTGGCGCGAGCGAACAACCGTCGCGCGCTTCGCCGTTCATTCCCTTCGAGGGACGCATCGCGCCGGCAAGTTTGCGGTGCAGGAATCAGATTCTTGCTCCATGCGACAGCGCCTCAAAACCTTGACAGCCCGCCGCGCTCGCGTACACCAGCCGCTATGTTCGCGCATCCCCTCCGCCGCCGTAGCTCCGCCCCGCCCTGAGGCGCCGGAACGGCCGCGCGTGGACAACGCGAACCTGACCGCCGCGCCCCCAGCGCGGCTTTTTTTATGCCCTTTCCCCGGAGACAGACCCATGATCCGCAGCCGTCGCCGCTTCGTCCCCGCCCTCGCACGGCGGAAGAACGAGACATGATCGATGTGCTCGGCTTCGAGGAGCGCGGCTTCAACGCCTGGCCGGCGCCGCGCAATGTCTATTTCGGCGGCTGGGTGTTCCGGCTCGGCGGCGGATACACCAAGCGCGCCAATTCGGCCAACGCGCTCGGCGGGCGGCAGGAAATGCGCGCCGATTCGATCAACGCCTGGACGCCCGCGCGCGATTTCCGCGAGGTGATGCGGCAGGCCGAGCGGTTCTACGCCGACAATGGCCAACCGACGATCTTCCGCCTGACCCCGCTCGCCGGCGCGGACGCCGATCCGCTGCTGGCGGCGGCGGGTTACGAGCGGCTCGATCCGTCGCGGGTGATGACCGCCCCGCTCGATTGGGCGGCGGCCGACGCGCGGCTGCGCATCGAGCCCGGCCCGACGCCGGCCTGGGCGAATGGCGTCGCGGCGGCGCAGGGCATCGCGCCGTCGCATCGGCTGATCCACGACCGCATAGTGCAGGCGATCGCGCTGCCGACCGGCTTCGCCACTTGCTTCGTCGACGATGTCGCGGCGGGTTTCGGCCTCGGCGTCGCTGATCGCGGCGCTGTCGGCCTGTTCGACATCGTCGTGCGGCCGGAATTTCGCGGCCGCGGGCTCGGCCGCGCGATCACGCGGGCGCTGATGCATTGGGGCCGCGCCGCGGGCGCCGAGACGGCGTATCTGCAAGTGTTCGACGCCAATCGGGCCGCGCTGCGGCTTTACGAATCGCTCGGCTTCGCCTGGGCCTACGCCTATCACTACCGCCGCCGCGCGCTCACATAGGCGCGGGCGCGGCGTCGATCAGGCGCAGTTTCACCCGCTCGCGGCCGCCGTAGCGGTCGAGCGTCAGCGCGCCGGCGAGGTGGACATGGCCGCCTTGCAGCGCGCGCAAACCCTGGCCGAGCGGCTTGTCGGCGGCGCGGAAGGCGATGCCCTCCAGCGCCCGCCCGTCGCCAGCCACCGCGCGAAAGCGCACGTGGTCGGCGCCGACCACGCCGACGCCTTCGAGCCGATGGCGCGGCAGCGCGAACACCGGCTCCGGATTGCCCGAGCCATAGGGCCCCGCGGCGTCGACGCCGCGCAAAAACTCCGGCGTCGCGGCGGCGGCGGCGAGCGCGGCGTCGATGGCGAGCGCCACGTCGCGCCGCGCCTCCGTCACCGGCGCCAGCAGCGCCGCTTCGAGATGGGCGCGCAGGTCGCCGAGCCGCTCGCGCTTGAGGGTGAGCCCCGCCGCCATCGCATGGCCGCCGCCCTTGCTCGCCAGCCCCGCCGCGACCAGCCCATGCACGATGCGGCCGATGTCGACGCCGGGGATCGAGCGCGCCGAGCCGGTCGCCTCCGCGCCGTTGAGCGCCAGCGCGAAGGCGGGCCGGTTGAAGCGATCCTTCAGCCGCGACGCCACCAGCCCGACCACGCCCGGCGGCCAGCCCTCTCCGGCGACGATCACGCAAGGGCCGCGCTCCTCCAGCCCGAGCGCCGCCAGCGCCTGCGCCTCGGCCTGCGCCAGCACGGCGGTCTCGATCCGCTGGCGCTCGCGGTTCAAGCGGTCGAGTTCGGCGGCGATCTTGTCCGCCTCGGCCGGGTCGGTCGTGCTCAACAGCCGCGCGCCCAGCGCCGCGTCGCCGATCCGGCCGCCCGCATTGATCCGCGGCCCGACGAGAAAGCCGAGGTGATAGGGCGTCGGCGGGCCGTCCGCGCCGGCGACGTCGAGCAGAGCGGCAAGACCGGGGCGCTCGCGCCGCCGCATCGTCTCCAGCCCGCGCACCACGAAGGCGCGGTTAAGGCCGGTCAACGGCACCACGTCGGCGACGGTGGCGAGGGCGACGAGGTCGAGCTTGGCCTTCAGGTCCGGCACGGCGCCGGCGCCGCGCAGCCGGCGGTTGAGATCGACCAGCGCCATGAACACGACGCCGGTGGCGCAGAGTGCGTTGAGGCCGGAGAGATCGTCCTGCCGGTTGGGATCGACCAAAGCCAGCGCGGGCGGCAGGATCTCGGGCGCCTGATGGTGGTCGAACACCACCACATCGACCCCGAGCTTAGCGGCCTCCGCGAACGGCTCGAAACTGACCGCGCCGCAATCGACGGTGACGATCAGCCCGGCGCCGGCGCCATGAAACTGCCGCATCGCCTCGACGCTCGGGCCATAGCCCTCGGTGACGCGATCGGGGATATGGACCAGGGTCTCGCAGCCCATGGCTTGCAGATATTCGCTCAGCAGCGCCGCCGCGCAGGCGCCGTCGACGTCGTAATCGCCGAAGATCGCGATTTTCTCGCGCCGCGCCACCGCCCTCGCCAGCCGCTCGGTCGCCGCGCCCATGTCGGCCAGCACAAGCGGGTCGGGCATCAGGTTGCGCAGCGTCGGGTCGAGATGGCGCTCGACCGCGTCGAGTTCGACGCCGCGCCCCGCGAGGATGCGGGCGAGCACGTCGCCGCGCCCGCTCACCTGCGCGATCGCCTGCGCCCGCGCCTCGCCGCCGGCGTCGAGCCGCGCCCGCCAGGCGCGCCCGGTCAGCGAGGCCTCGACATCGAGGAAAGCCCGCGTCAACGCCGCCTCGACGCGCGCGCGCCGAGCCTGCCGTCCGTCCCGCCGATGCGACCCCCGCTGCGTGTCATGCCCGCCTCCTGCCGGGCGGCTTAAATCCGATTGCCGGCGTCGTCCATGGGCAAGCCTTGCAGCACCCTGCGCGCCAGCGCGTCCACGTCGCCGTCGTTGAGGAAGCCGAGCGCATCGGCGATCGCGGTGGTGGTGGGCGGATAGGCCGCGTATTGCGCCTCGATCGTCGCGTCGGGGGCGTAGGTGATCGGCGGCGGCCCCGTGCGACCGCGGGCGCGGAAAATCGCGGCGGCGAGCTGCGCCATCGTCACGCGCAGGCACGGGAGCAGCAAGGCGCGGCGGGGCGGCAACCGCGCGGCCGGCAGTTCGGCGGCGTGGATCAGATTGGCGACGCAGGTCTCGACCGATTCGAGCAGCACCGCGCCTTGCGGTCGGGTCGGGCAGACGAAAGCTTCGCCGCGCGCCAGCGCGTGAAAGATGTCGCTCATGAAGGCCGAGACATGGCCAGTCGGCGCCGGCGGGCGCGCGACGATCCCCGGCAGCCGCAGCGAGCGCGCGTCGAGTTTTGCCCGCCGCGACAGGTCGGCGAGGTAAATCTCCAGCATCAGCTTGTGCGCGCCATAGCTCAGCGTCGGAACGGGCAGCGTGTCGTCAGCAATCGCGCGCGGCAGCGGCGCGCCGAACACGGCGAGCGAACTCGCGTTGACGACGACGAGGCCGGGTTTCGCCAGCCGGTCGAACAGCGCCAGCGGCGCCTCCAGATTGACCTGGCGGCCGAGCGGAAAATCGGCCTCCGCCGCGCCGCCGGGAATGGCGGCGAGGTGGAACACGAGGTCCGGTCCGGCCTGAGCCACCGCCTCGCGGCAGGCGTTGTGGCCGAAATCGCCGGCGATGGTCGCGATCAACGGGTCGGCGGGCGGATCGGCGAAGCCGCGATCGACCAGAATCAGCCGCTCGATCGGCCCGCCGCGCAGAAACCGGCGCGCCCGCAGCGCGTCGACGAGGCGGCGGCCGATGAAGCCGCCGGCGCCGGTGATCGCGATTTTCATGTCGATCCTCCCCCGCCTATCAAACACGCGGGGCCATTCGCCGCAAACCTTGGGTTGACAGGGCGCCGCGTCCCGCGAATATGCCGGGCCGAAACGAGGGTTGTGAACCGATGAGCCTGCGCTTCGTTCTGCCGCTGCTCGGCGCCCTCGCCGTCGCAGCGCCGGCGCGCGCCGATTTCCGCATGTGCAACCAGACCTCGGACCGGGTCAGCGTGGCGCTCGCCTACACCGACGGCAAGACCTGGGTCAGCGAAGGCTGGTGGAACTTGAAACCGTCCAATTGCGATACGCTGGTGCAGGGGGCGCTGGCCGCCGAATTCTACTATGTCTATGCGATGGACGAGCGCGGCGGCGAGTGGAAGGGCAAGGCCTACATGTGCACCAACGACCGCGAATTCAAAATCGAGGGCCGCGAGGATTGCTTCGCGCGCGGTTACGAGCGCACCGGCTTCTTCGAGGTCGACACCGGCAAAGACGCGAAGAACTGGACCGTCCAGCTCACCGACCCGACGCGCTAACAAAGGCTTTTCCCATGTCCCGCCGCGGCCGCCGCGTCAAAATCCTCGCTACCCTGGGTCCGGCCTCCGCCGACCCCGCCGTCGTCGAGGCGCTGTATCGCGCCGGCGCCGACGTGTTCCGCATCAACATGAGCCACGCCAGCCACGACATGATGCGCGAGCGCGTCGCCGTGATTCGCGCGCTGGAGGAGAAGGTCGATCGCCCGATCGGCATTCTCGTCGATCTGCAAGGCCCGAAGCTGCGCGTCGGCCTGTTCGCCAATGGCGCGGAGGAGCTGCGCAAGGGCGACATGTTCACCGTCGACGACGACCCGACCCCCGGCGATGCGACACGCGTGCGCCTGCCGCATCCCGAAATCCTCGCCTCGCTGCGCCCCGGCCATCGGCTGCTGATCGACGACGGCAAGGTGCAATTGCGCGTGCAGACGCACACGCCGACCCGCAGCGAATGCGTGGTCGAGGTCGCCGGCAAAATCTCCAACAAGAAGGGCGTCAGCCTGCCCGACACGGAATTGCCGACCTCGGCGATGACCGACAAGGACCGCGCCGACCTCGTCGCCGCGCTCGACGAGAACATCGACTGGGTGGCGCTGTCGTTCGTGCAGCGCGCCGAGGACGTCGCCGAGGTGAAGCGAATCGCGGGTAAGCGCGCCAATGTGATGGCCAAGATCGAAAAGCCGCAGGCGATCGCCAAGCTCGACGAGATCCTCGCCGTCGCCGACGCGATCATGGTCGCGCGCGGCGATCTCGGCGTGGAAATGCCGATCGAGCGCGTGCCCGGCCTGCAAAAGACCATCACCCGGATGGCGCGCCAGCTTGGCAAGCCGGTGGTGGTGGCCACCCAAATGCTGGAATCGATGATCACGACGCCGGTGCCGACGCGGGCCGAAGTGTCGGATGTCGCCACCGCCGTGTTCGAGGGCGCCGATGCGGTGATGCTGTCGGCCGAAAGCGCGTCGGGTCAATATCCCGTCGAGGCGGTGACGATGATGAACCGCATCGCCGAGGCGGTCGAATCGGAGGCGATCTATCCCAGCATCCTGCTGTCGCAGCGCCCCACGCCCGAGGCGACCGGCGCCGACGCGATCGCGGAAGCCACCCGCGACGTCGCCGACGTGCTCGGCGTCAAAGTCATCTGCGCCTGGACCGCGTCGGGCGCGACCGGCCTGCGCGTCGCGCGCGAGCGCCCGTCCTCCTCGATCCTGACGCTGACGCCGATCGTCGAGATCGCGCGCCGGCTGTCGCTGGTCTGGGGCCTGCACCCTGTCGTGACCGACGACGCGCGCGACGAGCGCGACATGGCCGACCGCGCCGCCCGCCACGCCTTCATCGACGGTTTCGCCGGCGTCGGCGAGCGCGTGCTGGTGGTCGCCGGCGTGCCCTTCGGCACCCCGGGTTCGACCAACAACCTGCGTATTGTCGTGGTCGGGCCGGACGGGGGGACGGGGTGAGGCGGATGGGTTTGTGGTATAAAGGGCCATGACGATCACCCTCGACCCCGAGCAAGAAGCCCGGATCAAGACCCGCGTCGCGCGCGGAGATTTCGCGTCCGTCGAGGAAGCGGCCCGCCAACTCATCGACGAGGCTTTGGTGGAACGGGCGCTTGAGGAAAACGACGATATGGCTTGGGCGAAGCCCTATGTCGACGAGGCCTTGGCCGAGGTGGAACGCGGCGAGGAAATTAGCCTTGAAGAGCATAAGGCGCGCAACGTGGCGCGGCTTCTGGCGCTTCGAAAGTAGTGGCGCGGGTTGTCGTCACCCCTTCCGCCGACGCGGACACGGCGGAAATTCTTGCCTTTCTTGCCGCTAAAGCGGGGCTTGGCGTCGCCGCCCAATACAACGCTTCCTTTGAACGACTTTACGACCATTGGGCCGATTTTCCCGAGAGCGGCGCACCGCGCCCGAGGGTCGGGGCGAGAATTCGCATTGGCGTCGTTTCTCCTTATGTCGTGATCTACAGGCACACCGAGGACGATAACACCGTTAGGGTGCTTCGCATTGTTCACGGACGCCGCATGGTCACTGGAAAGCTAATTCGGGGCGGGTCGTGATATGCGGCTTCAATCGTTCTCATCGCGCAGCGACGCCATCAGATCGGCGACGGCGCCGAACCGCTGACCTTTGCCGGCTTCAAGCTCGGCGATGGCGGCGCGAGTGGCGGCGTTTGGAGCCTTCACCGCGAAGGGCAGGCGCTTTTCGTCGGCGATCCGCAGCATGAGCAGCCGGATCGCGTCGGAGACGGACAGACCCATTTCGGCCAGCGCGGCGGTTGCGCGCTGCTTGGTGTCATGGTCGATGCGGGCGCGGACGATTTCGGTGGCGGCCATGCGGGGTTCCTGAAATGTAGCTCAAATGTAGCTACGAACTCCCGGAGCGCAAGAGGGCCCCAACGCAAAAGGCCGGACCCGCCAGGGTCCGGCCTCCCCGCAAAACCACAAATCCTTACTTCACCAGCTTCGGCCCGCCGGTGCGCACGGTCTCGTTTTCCTGCATGGCGCCGAGCCGGCGCGCGACTTCCGTGTAGGCCTCGATCATGCCGCCGAGGTCCTTGCGGAAACGGTCCTTGTCCATCTTGTCGTTGGTCTTGATGTCCCACAGCCGGCACGAATCGGGCGAGATCTCGTCGGCGACGAGGATGCGCATGTTGTCGCCCTCCCATTGCCGGCCGCATTCGATCTTGAAATCGACCAGCCTGATGCCGACGCCGAGAAACAGGCCGGAGAGGAAATCGTTGATGCGGATCGACATTTGCATCATGTCGTCGATTTCCTGGGGGCCGGCCCAGTTGAACGCGGTGATGTGTTCTTCGGAAACCATCGGATCGCCGAGCTGGTCGTTCTTGTAATAGAATTCGATGATCGACCGCGGCAGCTGGGTACCTTCCTCGATGCCGAGG